>JAMPXQ010000016.1 GCA_023701075.1 Candidatus Woesearchaeota archaeon | reverse complement strand
TCAAGGTCATTTATGAGTATGTCAGACCCTGCAAGAAGGAAGTTTATATCAAGCCCTTTGAACATTACCTTATGTATCTTCTTATGTTCATCGACAAACTTATCAGGTACAACAACGGATTTGTGCGGGTCATTCTGCGAAAAAAGGTGGATATAGACTGGCCCATTGCCATTCTCATCCCTTTTCCCGCTCCTGCCGACCAATGCGCTTTTTGCTTGATACTTCATATTCTTTCACTCACATAATCTAATATATAATTATTTCTTTATTGTCGATCTTAGTTCAGGCAGACCAGTTCCGACAGGAATGACCTGGTTTATCATGACGTTCTCGACAACTGATGTCAGCTTGTCAATCTCGCCGACAAATGCAGCTTCCATGATGTGCTTGATTGGGGTCTCGAAACTTGCTCTTGCAAGTACTGAAGACTTATCACTGACAACTCCGTATCTTGTGATTCCTCTTACCTTTCCTGAAAAGCTCATTATATCTGCAATCAACATGATATGCCTGATATCAATGTTAAGACCCTGTTCTTCAATGACTTTGTTCACTTCATTGATGACAGCCTGTCTTGATGCTTCAATCCCGAGCACTGCCTGGATCTCATGGATATCATTTGTTGTTGTCCTGACAGTATCGACATAATCTAGCTTGAAGACTTCCTTTAGGTTGCTTCCGGCAGTCATGATCACATATTCATCCTCTCTCTTTACAGGAAGGACCTGTGTGATGCCTTTTATTCCGGAGACATAGAGTGATTTCAGCTTCTCTTTCAGTTTATAGAGCTCGTTGACATTTTCACTCTTGCCTTTGGATTTCAAGGTAATCATATCACCGTTCTGCTTGAATGTAAATCCTTTGACAGATTTCTCAAAGATCTTTAAGAGTTTTGCTTCGCTTAAATCAACTCTTTTCACTTTCTCCAAATCAAGCTTGACATCAAGCTTGCCTTCAGTTATCTCAAGAGTTATCTCTTTGATGAAATCTCTAAACTCAGTCTGTTTTATTGATTCAGCAATCTGCTTGATATCTTTTCCCTTTGAATAAGGCTCCTTAAGATAGATCTCCATCATTGGTGTAGATATGTTCTGCCTGCCGTCCAAGATCTCGATGATTCTAGGAAGACCCACAGTGACGTTGAATTCAGACACTCCCGCAAAGTGGAATGTGTTAAGAGTCATCTGTGTACCTGGTTCTCCGACAGACTGGGCGCTGATGAGACCTACAGCTTCTCCTGCCTCGATCCTTGATTTCTCATACTCTTCGAGCACTTTCTGCATTATTGATTTGAGCTGTGCCTTTGAGACCTTGTCAGGAAGTGAACTTTGTACATCTGCTATTATGCCTTCAGGTATCTTTCCTTCGTATTCCTTATAGATATCGTCCATATTTATTCACCTTCCATGACAGATTCAATGATCCTTTTGACATTGATCTTGCCTGCTTCAGATTTTGATACATCTATACCATCGTCTCCATACTTGAATTGGATGATCTTCTTTGATGAGTTCCTGACACTTCCATCATATTCTACCTTCAAGTCTTGCATTGCGTTCGCAAGCCTTCTATACAGGTATCCAGATTTTGGTGTTCTAAGAGCAGTATCCATCAGTGAATCCCTACCTGTCATGGCCATGAAGAAGAATTCATAAGGTTTTAGTCCTTGTCTGAATCCATTTGCGATGAACCCTCTCTGTGCACTCCTTAGGTCTCCAGCCTTGAAACATGATAGAGTCCTTCCTCTGTATCCTCTTTCAATCCTTTTTCCCCTAAGGGCTTGCTGACCTACTACAGCAGCCATCTGAGCTAGGTTGATGATATTTCCCCTTGCTCCGCTTTTTGCCATGATAAGGAGGTTCTTGTCTTCTCCCATTGATTTGGAAACAACCCTACCTGCATCGTTTCTTGCCTTGTTTAGTACTTCCAGAATCTTAAGTTCCAGTGTCTCTGCAAGGCTTCTTCCTGGGAAAGGTTCAAGTTCTTTCTTCTCATAATTAGCAATGAGTGTATTGACTTTCTTATCAGCTTCATCAAGTATGCTCTGGAGTTCAGCCTGTCCATTGACACCTAGATCAGTGTCAGAGAATGCAGCAGTGAACCCATGCATCAAGAGTGTCTTCACTCCAAGCCTGAAAATCCTGCCTAGGATCTTGAGCGTGGTATCAGCACCATATCTGGTCTGCAGGTTTCTTATAAGAAGACCTTTACCGCTACCTAGATTAGCTGAATCCATATATCCTTCTAAGAGCTTTCCTTTCTTGAAGACTACCTTAGTTCCGTCCCTTGTCTTCCCGATGAACTCAAAATCATTAGGGATGAGTACAGAGAATATGTCTCTTCCATTCACTCTTTCTATCTTAGGAAGGTCGCCAAACTCTTCTACACCTACAGATGCCAAGAGCTGTACAGCGTCCTCTCTTTTCATCTCAAGTGATTTTGTCAGCATGTAATTGCCGCCGATAGAATCGTGGTTGCATGCGATGATTCCAAGACCATATCTTGGGCTTATAAGCTGCGTCCTAACTTCCATGAGGATCTCTGCTTCTGCCCTGGCTTCTTCAGTCTGAGGCACGTGGAGGTTCATTTCGTCTCCATCAAAATCTGCATTATATGGTGCGCATACAGCAGGGTTAAGCCTGAATGTCAATCCTGGCATGACCTTTATCTTATGGCACATCATGCTCATCCTGTGAAGTGAAGGCTGCCTGTTGAAGATTGCGACGTCTTCTTCAATGAGATGTCTTTCGACAACATATCCTTCTTGCAGTTCCTCAATCATCTGTTCTTTTGTCTCATCAGTGATCTTCTTCTTCTTCCCATCTGGCCTGACGATATAATTTGCGCCAGGATATACTTTTGGTCCTCTTCTCACATATTCTTTGAGGTATTCAAAGTTCCATGAAGTTATCCTTTCAGGTACTGTAAGCTTCATAGCAATGACCTTTGGCACGCCGATTTCGTCCAGGTCAATCATAGAATCTGGGCTGATGACCGTTCTACTGGAGAAGTTAGTCCTCTTACCGGCTAGGTTATGCCTG
The DNA here is from genome assembly GCA_023701075.1 of Candidatus Woesearchaeota archaeon. GTDB lineage: Archaea > Nanobdellota > Nanobdellia > Woesearchaeales > GW2011-AR15 > GW2011-AR15. The sequence goes on along the minus strand of JAMPXQ010000016.1, from coordinate 14,028 downwards.
ATTCTTCCTTCCTTGCTTTTAATCCTTTCAGTGATTGTCTTGAGTGGCTGTCCGCTCCTATGCCTTGCTGGCGGGAGCTGTGCGACATTGTTGTCAAAGAATGTCGTGATATGATACTGCAGGAGGTCCCATAGGTCTTCGATGATGATCTCTGGCGCTCCTGCGTTGATGTTTTCAAACAGTCTCTGGTTGATTCTGACGACGTCTCCAAGCTTATGTGTAAGATCGTCTTCGCTCCTTTCTCCTGATTCCAGAGTGATTGATGGTCTCATAGTCACAGGCGGGATAGGAAGCAGTGTCAATATCCCCCATTCAGGTCTCATGACTTTTGGATTTAGGCCGAACAATTCAATATCAGTGTCCGGAATCTTCTCAAGTCTTGTCCTGATTTCAATAGGGCTTAACCTCTTTTCTCCTTCAAAGAAGGTTGATGGTTTCTCAAGCCTGATCTTATCAAGTTTAGCCTTACAATGTGGGCATTTTGAAATTGTCCTAAGTTTGACTATTGTCTGTTTTACAAGAAGGAGCTTAGCTCTGGCGTCTTTCATCTTGCCGGCTCTGCTCAGTCTCTTGACAGATTTCTTTATCTCTTCATCAGGGATGAGCACTCTTCCGCATTCTTTGCATGAGCATCTCATTAGATCAAGTATAAGCTTGATGAACTTTATATGGACGACAGGCCTTGCAAGTTCGATATAACCGAAGTGTCCTGTGCATTCCTTGAGCTTTGAGCCGCATGTCTTGCATTTAAGGCCTGGATCAATGACTCCAAGTCTTGTGTCCATGAGACCTCCGTCAACTGGATATCCTTCCTTATCATAAAGTTCAGGAGTGACAACTTTTGCTGAAGCCATCTGCCTGATCATCTTTGGTGAAAGTATCCCAAATTTGATCTTGTCAATCTTTTTGTAAACAGGTATGTTTTCGTCCATTTTGTCACCTAGTACTTGTCTTTTAGTTTCAGCTTGGGGTAGATACCCAAGGATTTGAGTTCATCTAGTAGTAGTTTGAATGCATACGCTAGCTCAACATTAGATACTGAACAGTTGTCTCCGCATATAGGGCAGTATGATTTCTTCTTGTATTCATCATACACTGCGACAAGTCCGCACTGCTCACAGAATGGAACAATAGTCCTATCTGCATCAAACCTCTCTTTTAATAGAAGAGCTGCTCCATGCGAGACGAATGTATCCTTCTCCATTTCTCCAAGTCTTAATCCTCCTTCCTTGGCTCTACCTTCAGTTGGCTGCCTTGTCAAGAGTTGGATTGGACCTCTTGCTCTTGCGTGGACCTTGTTTGCGACCATGTGTTTCAGTTTAAGGTAATACATGTCTCCTACATAGATCTGCGCTTTGAACATCTCTCCAGTCCTTCCATTATAGAAAGTCTCGGTTCCATCTTCTCTAAAACCTAATGACGCAAGTTCCTTCCTTAGATTATTATGGTCTTCTGCTTCAAAAGGTGTACCATCGATATATCTTCCGGATAAAGCACCGGTCTTTCCTGCAAGCATCTCAATCAGGTGTGACATTGTCATCCTTGATGGGATACCGTGTGGGTTGAATATTATATCAGGCACTATTCCTGATGCTGAATAAGGCATGTCTGCTGTTTCAACAATAAGGCCTACGACCCCTTTCTGTCCGTGTCTTGAAGTGAACTTATCTCCTGTCTCTGGGATCCTTTGGTCCCTTAACCTTACTTGGATAAGCTTGTTACCTTCAGAATTCTCAGTCAGAAGGACAAAATCAACGACTCCTTTCTCGCCATGCTTTATTGTCATTGAACTTTCCCTTCTTGCACTTGATGTCAGATTGTATTCATCAAGGCTGCTGAGGAACCTTGGTGGGCTTGTCTTTCCGATGACGACATCGCCTTCAGCTATGACCGCTTCAGGGAATATGATTCCGTCCCCTTCTAGTAGCCTATAGTCTTTCTCGCTCTTGAATCCTTTGACATCCTTATCAGGGACAGATACTTCATCGATGAGTCCTCCGGAATACCTGAGCTCTTCAGTGACTACTGGCCTGAAATAGGTTGATCTTGCATATCCCCTTTCTATTGATGCTTTGTTTAAGAGGATTGCGTCTTCCATGTTATAACCATCAAAACTTAGGATTGCCAAGACAACGTTTTGTCCAGACGGATGATTCTCATAATGGCTTGAATCATGCATGATTGTCTTGACAAGTGGCAGTTGTGGCGTATGGAGCACGTTGACATCCATATCCATCCTTACCAAATAGTTGGCTGCATAAAGTCCGAGTGACTGTTTCTGGTTCTTGCTTCCTGCGTTCAGTCTTGTGCTCTGGTTGAAATTGCCGAATGGTACAAGGCTTGTACACAGTCCGACGATTGCCAGAGGTAGTATCTCCATATGTGTGTGTTCAGGAGTTAAATCATTCTCATCGAAGGCAACGAGGGCTTCTTCTTCTTCCATCGCATCAAGGTATTCGATGACACCTTGTTTGACAAGGTCAAAGAAAGTCAGTTCTCCCTTCTCTACCTGTTCGATATGCCTATCAGTCAGCATTGGCTTTCCTTCTTTTATGACAATGAGCGGTCTTATAGCTCTTCCTCTTGAAGACTCAATCTGCACTTCATCAAGAGTCTTGTCATGATAGATAGATATTGAATAGTGGAGCTTTCCTTTTCTTCTTTCTTCTACAAAAGAATCCACAAGCTTCCCAGGGTCAGCTACAGTCCCTATAAATTTTCCATTGAGAAATATTTCTGCCATTTTTATCTCACCATCTTCAGTCCTGATGACTTTAGGATCTTTAGTACTTCTTCTTCACTCTCTTCCTGAGATATCTCAGTGAGCAATGCTAGGTTCTTTCTAAGTCCGATGTTCGTACCTTCCGGTGTCTCGATAGGACATAGCCTTCCTAAGTGGGTGCTATGGAGCGCCCTTGCTTCGAAGTTCTCCTGGCTTGCTGAAAGAGGGCTTACAACCCTCTGAAGATGTGAAAGTGTCTCCATATGATTCAGTCTTTGCATCCTTTGTGCAATACCTTTTCTTCCTCCTACCCAGTTTCCTGTAGCCATGCTGCTATAGATCCTCTGTGTAAGGAGCTTGTCTCTGATTATGACTTTTATTGAAGGGAATTTTCCTCTTTTCACAATCCTCTGGAAGTTGTATAGCAAGTCTCCGATCAAGACTTTCAGGTTTACCCTGAATAGGTCTGCCAGAAGGACACCTGATAGTTTCAGTCTCTTGTTTCCATAGTGATCTTTATCATCTAGCTTGACCTTGCCGTTTGTTGCAGCCATATATCTTTTTAGGAGCTTGCATAGGTTATGTGCTTTATAGACCCTATCTTCAGTCTTTGTCCCTAGATGCGGCAAAAGGTATTTATCCAGGATCTCTTTCATCCTTTCTACTCTTATCTCTTTTGCCTGTGTGATGCCTATCTTCTTTGCGATATAATCAAGAGCATCATCATCATTCTTTATGCTGACGAACTCAAGCAGGTTGATATAGACATCATCCTGGTATTCTGAACCGATGAACTTCATTATCTCTTCATCCTTGACAAGGCCCAAAGCTTTGATTATGACAAAAAGCGGGACTCTCTTGACCCTAGTGAAAGTCAGGTAGAATATGTCATCTTTCAATTTCTCGATAGTATGCGGAATCTTGTATGCGCCATGCTCGCTGAACAGTTTTCCTGTAAATTTTGATGTACCGAGAGGATTATGTTCGACAAGGAGCCTGTTTGGTGCCAAGTCTTCAACATTGATGAGAACTTTCTCAGTTCCATTTATGATGAAATAGCCGCCTGGGTCTGTTGGGTCTTCTCCTTTCTCGATAAGTTCCTTCTCATTCAGGTTCCTTAAGTGGCAGAAACTTGATTTCAGCATGATTGGGAAGCTTCCTACTTGTGCAGTGAAAGATTCTCTCTGGATTCCGTCCACATGTGCGCTCACTTCAATATAAAGCGGTGCAGAATAGGATATCTTCCTAAGCCTTGCTTCAATTGGATAGATTGGTCTTTTTGAGCCGTCAGCTTCAGTGATCTCAGGTTTTCCTATCGTGATTTTTCCAAATTTTATCTTGAATTCATCGATTGTGTGTGGGATGATTGTCGGAAGGATAGTTCCGTTCTCGTCAACAACCCTCTGCAGTTCTCCTTCGATGAAGCTGTTGAAGGATTCGATGTCAGACTGTACAAGCGACACTTCATTGAAATATTTCTTGATAAGGATATCCCTTTTATTCATTTTACGATCCTCCTATAAAAGACAGCTTCGCCGCTTGTCTGGCTTTTCCTCACGACCCTGATTATGTCTTCAGGTGTCAGGTCCATATGATTGATTGCAGGGTCCTTCATAGAAATCCTAGGGAGGTCTTCAAGCCTGACTTTATAATCATCAAGTAACTGGTTTCTTTCTTTTTCAGTTAGTTTCACATGCTTTGGAACTAGAAAATGCTTTGTTTCATCTTTTTTTTTGGCTATTTTTACCACCTTCGTAAATATGAATGGTCTGGACGAGATTCGAACTCGCGACCACCTCATTAAAAGTGAGGTGCTCTACCAAGCTAAGCTACCAGACCCTGCTGACGTTCTTTATTCATGTCTGGGTATAGTCAGTTGAAGTTTCTGCCACCCCACAGACTGGTTCTTCATGCGTGCACATGAAAAGACGCCCAAGCCGAGATTCGAACTCGGGTCAAACCCGTGACAGGGGTTTATGATAGGCCACTACACTACTTGGGCATTGGTGTTTCTATAGGCTAAAACTGCAGCTATAGAAAAAACCAGTCGACATGTCCCTTTGGAAATTTTGGGGCTTTTTAAATCTTACGGTATGTCTCATAAAACAAAAAGGTTGAAAAAAGAGCCGAATCTGGTTATCAGGTTTTATCCACCTTTTTTTTATTCATGGGCTAGTGTCTCAATCAGTAACCCTTATAAATCATCTAGTAATTCAAGGCAGCATGGATTTCAAAGAACTCATCGCCAAAAGCCTATCAAAGCACACAGGGAAAGAGATATCATCAAATCTCATCGAGGTGCCTCCGGATCAGAAGATGGGAGACTATGCATTCCCTTGCTTTTCGCTTGCAAAAGAACTTAAGAAAAGCCCTGGAGAGATAGCAAAAGAGCTCCAGCCAAAATTAAAAGAAGATTTTCTGTCTGAGATAAGGATCCTGGGCCCATATCTCAATTTCTACGTCAAGAAAAGCATGATTTCAAGTAAAGTGCTAAAAGAGATATTCGAGAAAGGGCAAGATTATGGGAAAGGGCCAAGGAAGAAACAGCTGATTTTAGTGGAAAGCCCAGGTCCAAACACAAATAAGCCGCTCCATCTGGGCCATGTGAGGAACATGGTCTTAGGGAATTCCATACAGGCTATGCTGGATTTTGTCGGATATGACACAAAAAGGATAGATATGGTGAATGATAGGGGAGTGCACATCTGTAAATCCATGCTCGCATACCAGAGGTTTGGGAATGATGAGCAGCCAAAGAAGAAGACTGATCACTTTGTAGGGGATTATTATGTCAGGTATGCTGTAGAAGAGAAAGTAAATCCTGATATCGAGAAGGATACCCAGGCGATGCTAGTGAAATGGGAGAATGGGGATGAGGAGACAGTCGCTCTCTGGAAGAAGATGAACACCTGGGCGATATCTGGCATCCAAGAAACTTATAAGCGATACGGCGTCAAGATGGACAAGCCTTATTTTGAATCAGACCATTATATGAAGAGCAAGGATGTCGTGCAGGAAGGAGTTAGGACAGGGCTTTTCAAAAAAGATGAGAAGGGCAATATATATTACAGTGATGACGAGATAGAGAAGAAGATTGTTCTTAGGGCAGATGGCACTTCGATTTACATCACCCAGGATATTATCTTAGGAAAATTGAGGTTTGACGATTGGCATATGCATAAGATGATATATATCGTAGCCAATGAGCAGTCGCATCATTTCAAGGTCCTCTTCAGGCTGTTTGAACGGCTTGGCTATCCATTTGCAAAAGGGTGTTATCACCTTGCATATGGCATGGTCTATCTTCCGGAAGGGAAGATGAAATCCCGGGAAGGGACTGTTGTAGACGCAGATAATCTTGCAGATGACATGAAAGAGGCTGCAAGAGAAGAGATAAAGAAGAGATTCCCAGGATTAGATGAAAAAGAAGTTGATAGGAGAGCAGAAGCGATAGGGATGTCCTCGATAAAATTCTTCATCCTTAAATTTGATGCATTGAAGGATTTCGTCTACAATCCTAAAGAATCGCTTTCCTTTGAAGGCGAGACCGGCCCATATGTCCAGTATTCTCATGCAAGATGCGCAAGCATACTCAAGAAATATGATGATGAAGTTTCAGAAGATATAGATTTCAGCCTATTGGTTGAAGAAGAGGAGAAGGCTTTGATAAAGATGCTCCTGGATTTCCAAAAGACAGTAGAGAAAGGGGCTGAGGATTATAAGCCGAGCATGGTGACAAGGCATCTTCTGGATCTTTGCCAGCAGTTCAATGAATATTACCACAAGCATAAGATAATACAGGAAGACAAAGAGCTTGAGAAAGCAAGGATTCTTCTGGTCTATTGCGTGAAGCAAGTGATAAAGACAGGGCTTGGATTATTAGGCATCGAAGCGCTTGATGAGATGTGAATGGATTTATTCAAGCTAATTAATTTGAATTTCTTTTCAGGTCCTTATAGAAATCTCTAAAACAGGTTGCCAATGCAATGATGCTATGGACATCTTGGTTATTGGATTTCGCATGAAAGTTGGCGTAAAATGCTATAGACCTATAATTTTTTGCAAGATATGCTTGAGTCATCAAATCTAAAAATCGCAAAGGATCATTTTGTGGTTGAAATAAGCCAGGAACAAATGAGAAAAATTCAAATGAATACTCTAATGAATGGAACACATCCACAGTCTTCTTGTGTGCAAAAAATTCAGCGCCTAACGGGTTATATCGGTAATTAGGCTGCAAATTTGCTTCAGTCAGCATAGAAAAGAACATTCCATAATTGATCTCATGTGAAAGCTTTAGATGAGCTCCCAAATCAATTGTAGCAACATATTCATTCTTTGGAAACAAGCCAAATGGGTTCTGTAGAGCATATGTCCTGTCAAAAAAAGTAAATCCTGGTATCTCTCCAAATATTGCTGCGATATCCCTATAGACAGATTGGTCTGCACCCATAATCCAGACACGGAATAATGGCTTTTATTTAAATAAGATACATATTAATTCATTCAATCATAATTAAATAATTATTAAAAATCAAAAAATTTATAAATATATACTACTAGTTAGTGATGAAATGTTTCAAAAACCATTATATGAACGGTTTGAAGATGTGCCTTATTTAAAGCATTTGGCTAATGGTAATACTTTAAATGGGGTAGGTAATGCAGTTCGTGAAAACCATGATAAAATCCATGCTTTATTCCCAAGAGTTCAATCACTCAGCGTATATACTTCACAATTGAATCCGCAGATGGGTGTATATCTATTGGAAACACCGCCATATGAAGATAATCTTAGGGCATTATCCATGCTGCCGAATCTAATGGATAGCTTAGAGATAGACCTATTTTTATTTGAACATCATTGGTTAGTCAATTTACGCGAATATGGTCTTAATATAGGGTTGCCTAGGCTCATTGAAGGGATGGCAGATGCAGGATTACTGAAAGCAGAGATGCATACCCATCCGGGCAATGATATGCTTTCATTATATCCTTCATTTATCGGGGATTTGAATTTTCCAATTTCAACACCTGATGGAAAACATGAGATTATCAATCATTGTGGCTTATTTCAGTACCAAGAACCAACTGATGCAGGTAGTTCTAGAAGATATGGGTCTAACAGGCCACATAGACTTAATCAGGGGTTATGGCGAGATTATCTGCGTAAAGAGAATGTTACAAGCACAGAGCAATTTAATAAAAAAGATGCAGATGAATTGTACTTTCATTTCTTGATTGAGCATTTCAATGCAAATTTTTTTGGCTGGAACATGGTTATGATTCAAGAAGTCTTGAAATCAAAGGAATCACTATGACAAGCAACTTTTTTGATGACGATGCAGTAAGAAGATTTTTTCATGAGTTTGAATCATCCAATTACGGTTATCCAATTTCTCTTTTTCAGCAAGATGCGCATAAAATGACAGATAGAAAAAGCATTAATCTTGTAAATTCACTGCATCTCTTTCAAAAAGCATATAATGATCAATCATTTGGTATCGATTGGCTTGCTGCATATGTTCTAAGCAATCGATCTGTGACTAATGAACTTTCTAGCTACAGGCTCCAATTTGATATACAACAGGTTATTGGCAAAATTGAATCAGATAGAACGTATGATGGGTTATATTTTCAATATAAGTCTTTTGATGCAAGGTATAATTTTTGTTTGACTTATGATCATGACCTGATTGCCAGTGTTGGATTCAGTGCTGAAGATGGATTTGGGATGATAAGGCAGATACAGGGCATTCAAGGCAAAGGTGATTTGCTGAAAGATTTCGCATGGGAAAAAGCCATGGTAGCATATGCTTCAGCTTGGATGCAAGCAAGAGATATCCCTGAAGTAAGGATTATGTCCGTCTATAATAATAAGCAGGCATTGGTTACTTTTGATTCATTGAAGAAAAAAGGGATATATGGACAAGAAGTCTCTTTTGAGCAAGCAGTGGGCTTAAGTTCAAGCAAAGAGTATCAAATTAGGTTGAGGGGCATGCAGGCCAAAGCCAATATTCACTTGATGCCGCATAGGGGTTTTCTTACCTATGATCAGGTTGCAATTGAATGTGGATTTGTTCAATTAGATGATAGGAATTATTCTTTGAAATTCAGATAGTTAATTAGAAACTTGCGTAGCAAGATTTATCTTTTCTATGAGGCTTGAAACTTATAGTATAGATACATTTATAAATCATCCATTTTTCCATTCTCATTGGTTTAGAGAGAAAATACTTAGAGGGTAATATAAAATGTATAATGCTTCAGCAAAGAAACTTATTGAAGACATGGCTGTAGAGCTTGAGAAGATGCCAGAGATGGCTCCTCCTGAGTGGGCAGCTTTTGTCAAGACAGGAGTATCAAAGAGCAGGCCTCCGGTTAATGATAACTGGTGGTATGTCAGAAGTGCCGCAGTGCTTAGGAGCGTCTATAAGCTCGGTCCTATCGGTGTCGCAAAACTGAGGACAAAATACGGCGGAAGAAAGAACAGGGGACATAAGCCAGACAAGACATTCAAGGGCGGCGGGAACATAATAAGGAAGATTCTTCAGAAGCTTGAGATCATAGGCTTTATCAAACAGACACAGCTAGGCGTCCATAAAGGAAGGGTTGTGACACAGAAAGGTAAAGAATTTGTAGACGTTATTGCTGAGAAGATATCAGGCCCAGCACCAGCACCAAAAGCAAAGAAGGTGACTAAGAAATGAGCCGATATAAGGAACCAGCAAAGAAGATAAGGCTAGCAAAGGCAGCAAAGCACACAAAATGGGCCCCATTCTGGTTGATACCAAAGATCTTTGGAAAGAGCCGAAGAGTCCACCCATCTCGAATAACACATGTTAAGAGAAGTTGGAGAAGAGGAAGTACAAAGGTGTGAACGGATGGAAAGAACTTATAATATTCCTTTAAGAAAAGTATACCTCAAAGCTGAGAAGCACACAAGGACAAAGAAAGCCATGAAGGGCCTAAGGGAGTTCTTGATGAAGCACATGAAGTGCTCAAATGAGCAGCTGAAGGTAGGAAAGAAGCTAAACGATGCATTGTGGATACATGGGATCAAGAACCCGCCACATCATGTCAAAGTCACTGCAGTCAAGAGCGACGATGGCATCGTGAAAGTTGAGCTGTTCGGCTTCAAGTACATCGAACCTGTGAAATCAGTCTCAAAAGAAGAGAAAGCAGCAAAACCAAAATCAGACGCAAAGACGGGCGATGAGAAAGTGGTTGATGCAGAGACAGATGGAAAGAAAGTGAAGAAAGCCAAGAAATCTGATAAGGCTGCAGAAGAAAATGCTGAAGAGACAGAAGAGAAATCAGCAGATTTAGAAAATGCAGTCGAAGCAGAAGATGCAGAGAAGCCAAAAGCAAAGAAAGCACCTGCAAAGAAAGCTTCAAAAGAAGCAGAGGAGAAACCAAAGAAGGCAGCAGCAAAGAAGCCTGCAAAATCTGAATAGTTTTTTTTTAATTAGTTTTTTCCTGATTTTTTTCTGACAGTCTGTTTTTTATGAATCAACCTATACAATTATCTATAATACTCAAAGCAATTCTATCAAGGTCTGTTTTAAAGATAAAAGAATAATAATTTAGATTTTCACTTCATTATCTGATTCTCTACTTTCTTAAGCGCTTCAGATACAGCAACAAAAAGGTTCGTCTCTGTCGTCTCACCATTGACTGGTTTTTGGTTTATCATGAGCTTTGCCTGCACTTCAAACCTGTTCTTTCCTTCGCTTTTCTTCAGATGGAGGCTCAGTTTTTCATAGCCTTCGACATGGTCAGAGAATTTCCTTGCAAAATTGCCAATGATCTTCTTGAGGATGATCATCTCTGACCCTTCAATCTCTTTGAATCCATTCAGTTCAATATTTCCGCCTAATTCCATCATCATTGCCATAACCTCGCTACAATGCATTCTTATAAGGGAAGAAACTATATAAAATTTATGATTTAAGTATCTATACCTTATAATCAAAACATTTTTAAACTGTACAATTATCAAAAACTTTAATCATGAACAAATCAATAGACACCCCGCTTTCTGAGCTTACTTTGAGGAGATATGAAAAGCCATATAATCTGAGCAAGAGAGAGCTTGTCAGGAAATTATGCCTTTCTATAGGCATACTGAACCCGGGAGACTCAAGGGATGTAATAGTAGATGTCTTATATGTGCTTTTAGAGGCAAGGAAAGATAATAAGAAGCTTTCTTCAGAAGAGATACGCGATGAAGTGCTTGTCTTAAGGAAAAATGAGAATATGGATGACAATGGCACAGCAGCAAGCAACATCAGGCGGCAGATAAGGCGGCTTAGGGAGACCCTTCTCATAGAAAAGATAAAGAATGATTATAGGGTGGTGGAATATTCTTCTGTCCTATCAATCTTTAGCGAGAAGGTAGAGCGTTTCATGCTTCCAAGCATCCTTGAGAGGGTGAAAGAGTATCTTGTAGCAGTTGATGAGGGTTTTGTTAAAAAATGAGCATAGAAAATGTTGAGCTTTCTGAGCTAAAGAAGATAAAAAAATTCGGGTTCAAAGAGATAAAGGTCAAGGCAAAGACAGAGGAAGCGAGATTTGAGGGCATCTCAACCCTGATACTGCATAAGAGCGGGAAACTTCAGGTGCAGGGAAAGAAAGCAATGGTTGAAGAGACGATGAAGATGCTTGATTACCTGAACATAGGGAAGAAGACAAAGATATCTGGTGTAGCAGTAGGTACAGACGAAAGCCTCAAAGGGGATACTTTTGGTGGCATAATCGTTGCTGGTTTTTTAGCAGATGATGATATAAGAGTAGAATTGAAGAAGATAGGTGTCAAAGACTCTAAGACATTGACAAAACCAGAGATATCGGGCATGGCGCAGGAATTGATTGCAAAATTCCCTGATAATTATCATGTAGAGAACATCTTTCCAAAAGAATACAATAAGCTCAATTCAGTGATGGACGTAACAGAGATATTGAATAGGCTGCACGAAAAGTGCTATAAGAAACTGTCCAAGAATGCCCTTCATATAATTGATCTGTATCCAGGCTGTAGTGTAGGTGACATAAAGGAGACAAAAGCAGATTCAAAATACCTTGAAGTCTCTGCAGCGTCAGTCCTTGCAAGATATTTTGCTCTGATGCAGATAAGGGAGCTTGAGCATAGGTCTGGATTCTTCATACCTATGGGAAGCACAAGCGTCGAATCAGGCATGCTTGAGATAAAGAAGAAGAGCCTAAACCCTGCTGATTATGTCAAGATGAAATTCAGGAATGTGGCTGACTTTTTTTGAAATTCTCTTTGAGGAAGAACCTAAGTCCGTTCACTAGTGAGATTATTCCTAGGATGCTGACGCTTATTGCTGCAATATAGACTGTCTTTGAGAGCTTGAAATAGGATATGAATATGAACCCTGTGGCTACAAGAAGTGTTCCCATGGCAAGGAAACCAGGGCTTTTTGCGTTCGTGTCTTCTATGAAAGGTTTCCTGTTTTCGACATGGCCTATGAGTATCAATGATACGCCAATAGAGCAGATGATGACTCCTAGGAACATGAACACGATGAAATAATCAGTCATTATCTGGAGAAAGTGTATTCGTTTATTGAGTATGGTCGCCATAAGCAGCATGAATCCAAAAAAAGTCACGAAGAGGGACAGATACATCTTATCTTCAGGATCCATGGATTCATCTTATTCTGTCATGGCTATAAATAGTTTTCCAAGAGTTAAGGCTAAATAATCAGTACTTTTTCAGTACTTTTAGGATACAGCTAAAAAACAAATTAAAAGAACCGCCTCTCAAAAAGTAAATTATATATACTTAGCAGGTAAAAGTGAGTTAGATGAAGAAACCTATCCCGATAAATTTCGAGACTGCAGTAGAACCGGAGCTTCTGAGAGTCTTGATAAGGATGGAAGAGCTGGAGAAAGATTCTCTGAGCATAGCATCCTCAGTAGAGATGAAGGATTTAAGCTGGCATACAAATATATCTGAGCTTAAGAGAAGCACTTCCTTTTTGAAAGAAGAGGCGAAAGGGCTCAAGGATAGGATCCATAAGATAAAAGAAGTGTTCATCGATACCGTCTATGAGTTCAGGGAAAACGCAGACATAGAGGATTTCGCGAAGCTCAAGCAGATGGTTGATGATTGGCACGTAGAAGATTTCATCAGCAGAAGCGAATTCACGAGAAAAATCAAGGAAGCTTCAGATGAGAAAAATAAGCTGAGGAAATTCTAAAGCACAGCTTTTAGTGATTTTATCGCGACTTCAACCATATCATCTTCAGGCTCTTTTGTCGTGATTTTCTGCAGCATCAGGCCTGGCCATATGATTGCTTTGACAATAGGATTCTCAAAGTGGTTTCCTGCAAATTTTAATACTTCATAAGAGAAGCCGGCAATTATTGGGAGCATGAGTATCCTTAGTGCCAATTTATAGAAAAATCCTTGTACATTGACAATCGTGAAGAAGAATATCGAAAGCACGAAGACGATGAGTATGAAATTTGTCCCGCATCTTGGATGCAGTGTAGAGAACTTCTGGACATTTTTCACAGTCAGCGGTTTTTTGCTCTCATAGCAGTAGACTGCCTTATGTTCAGCTCCATGGTACTGAAAAACCCGTCTTATATCGGGCATGAATGAGATTGCAGAGAGGTATATCAGGAAAATGGCCAGCCTGAGCACTCCATCAATCAAATTGAAATAGAACCCTCTTGTATCTGTGATGAACTTTGTCAAGAGAAGCGGAAGAAAATAGAAAAGCCCAAAAGTCATCCCTATGGATATGAAGAGAGTTAATACCAAGTCTTTCTTTGAAAGGGATTCTTCCTTCTCACCTTGGGATTCAGTTGCAGAATATGACAGGCTGTTGATCCCGATCATTAGTGTCTCGATGAACCTGAAGAAACCTCGAAGAAGAGGCCAATTCATGAAGCCATACTTGGCTTTCTGGACAGGTATGAGTTTTATGCTTATCTTCTTGTCAGGTCTTCTTACAGCAATTGCATATCGTTCATTTGAACGCATCATGACTCCTTCGATGAGTGCCTGTCCGCCTATGGTTATCTTAGAATCCATCCCAAAAAGGATAGACGTGGATTATTTAAATGTTGTCTTGGGTTCAGTCCAAGTTGAATACATCTCAGCTATGTTAATTATTAAACTTAAAAGTTTAGTTTTCTTTAACAAAAAAGTGATTATCACTGTCCAATAACGAAATATTTATATATGCCAAAATAAACCTAAATGTAACTTAAAGTTATACTGGATGGTTGAATAAAGATGGTCTACGCACAAGGAAATGTCAAAGCCGCAG
>JAMPXQ010000015.1 GCA_023701075.1 Candidatus Woesearchaeota archaeon | reverse complement strand
GGAATGCAGGAACTCTTTCAGGCGGAGAGGCGCAAAGGATTCGGCTTGCGACACAGATAGGCTCAAACCTCATGGGAGTCGTATATATACTTGATGAGCCGTCAATCGGTCTTCATCAGAGAGACAATCAGAAATTGATAAGTACGCTCCATAGGCTGAGGGATCTTGGAAATACATTGATTGTTGTTGAGCATGATGAAGATACAATAAGGGCTGCAGATTATGTCATTGATATGGGTCCTGGTGCAGGCATACATGGCGGGAGTGTCATTGCTGCAGGGACTCCTAAAGAGATCGAGAAGTCAGAATCGCTCACTGGAAAATACCTATCAGGGAAATTGGAGATAGAGATACCGAAAAAAAGACGAAAGTCGAATAAGTTCATAAGACTATCAGGTTGCAGTGAAAATAATCTAAAGAACATCAATGTGGATATACCTATAGGAGTCATGACACTTTTCACCGGAGTCTCTGGAAGCGGGAAATCAACTATGGTATATGAGATATTATATAAGGCCATGATGCGGGAGCTGCATGAATCAAAAGAGCTACCTGGAAAACATAAGGGGATAAAGATAGATTCAAAGATAGACAAGGTCATTGTCATCGACCAGAGTCCTATCGGAAGGACGCCAAGGAGCAATCCGGCAACATATACAAAAGTCTTTGACCTTGTCAGGGACGTGTTTTCACAGACCCAGGAAGCTAAATTAAGAGGATATGAAGGAGGAAGGTTCAGTTTCAATGTCAAGGGTGGAAGATGCGAGGCATGTTCAGGAGACGGTGTCATAAAGATTGAGATGAATTTCCTTCCTGATGTTTATGTTGAATGCGAGGAGTGCAAGGGCAAAAGATACAACAGCGAGACGCTTGAAGTGAAATATAAGGGAAAGTCTATCTCTGATGTCCTCAATATGAGTGTCGAAGAGGCCCTTACGCTTTTTGAGAATATTCCTTCGATACGAACGAAGCTTGAGATGCTAAGCAAAGTCGGGCTTGAATATGTGAAGCTTGGCCAGAGTTCAGTCACGCTGTCAGGTGGAGAGGCGCAGAGGATAAAACTCACAAGAGAGCTTTCAAAGAAAGGGACTGGAGACACGTTATATCTATTGGATGAACCGACAACAGGGCTTCATTTCCATGATGTGAAGAAGCTCATCCAGGTGCTCAACAGTCTTGTTGAAAAAGGGAACTCAGTCGTCATCATCGAGCACAACCTTGACCTGATAAAATCTGCAGACTATATAATAGACCTTGGACCTGATGGAGGAGACAAAGGTGGAGAGATTGTCGCAGTAGGGACACCAGAAGAGGTTGCGAAGAACCCTAAGAGCTATACCGGGATGTTCCTGAAGAACATCCTATGAATGTTCCATTCAGATATCTTCTAGTTTTCATCATTTGATGTAATATATTTCTTACATTTTCGAAAGGTTTAAATATGTAATATATTTCTTACATATATTGAAGATAGATGAGATGTCAAAAGGTGATCTAAATGATAGGAAAACCAGAATGGTTCCAGAGAAGAAAATATTCAGGATGGGGACTCTCTCCAAAGACATGGCAAGGATATGCTTACATAGCAGTGCTGATCGCTATACTGTTTGGACTACAGTTATTGCCTGTTGCAGGAAATACAAAAGTAATCATCATGATTGTTTTTGCAGCAATCATTGCATTGGATACAATAGATATCATGATGAGGCTGAAAAAGGATGAGCGAGAGATAGTCCATGAAGCAATAGCAGAAAGGAATGTCGCATGGTTTATAATAATAGTCATTGCAGTAGGGATTGCTTATCAGTCTTCCCAGAGTGCAGTGCTAGGGAAAAATGTCGTGGATCCTTTCCTGATAATAGCAATCCTTGGAGGCATGATAGTCAAGGTAGCTTCAAATATATATCTTGACAGGAAGAGATGAATATGAAGACATTCATAGCAGATGCAAGGAAAAAACTGAAGATGACTCAGGAAGAGCTGGCAGAAAAGGTCGATGTCACAAGGCAGACAATCATTGCGCTTGAGCAGGGAAGATATAACCCTAGCCTACAGCTTGCATATAACATCACAAGAGCATTGAAAGCAAAGCACATCGAAGACCTGTTTGAATTCTGATTTTTTTATATCTTTTAACGTAATATTTAAAATGCCTTTATCTCTTATATGCTCATGAAATTCTAACCATAGCAAGATATTGAGGAGACAAGTGAGGGGAGATTGCTGCAGCAGGGACGCCTGAAGAGGTTGCGAAGAATCCTAAGAGCTATACCGGGATGTTCCTAAAGAACATCCTATGATTCTTCATCTGCATCTATCGGCGTATATCTGCCTAAGATATAATCTGATATCCTCATTATATCTCTTCTTGCATTGTCTTCTGATAGCTGAAATATCGATCCCAGATCTTCAGCGATGCATTTTACATTATAAGTAACAGCTGTATTTCTTATACCTACAAAGGTATCTTTAGGAAGAAGGAAGGAATATTTATCTTCGTATGCTGTAAATACATAAAAGCTAAAATCAGGAAGCCCGAAATCAGGAAAGAACTGTTTTAGAAGTTTGATCTTTGCGCCTTGATTTGCGTGATCATCCAGATAGCATGGGGTTGAGTCATATAATCCTGGGAAATTTTCCTTCAGGTATCTGCCTGCAGCAACAACTCTTTCTTCATATACCATCTTTTCCTTATAGATAATCTTGTTTCCTTCATCTTTAAGGTCTAATAGAAGAGGCATGTGTTGGTAACCTAGCCTGGCGTATCCGCTTTTCAAGAGCTGCGTTGAAAACATACCGGAATAACCGCTAACAACAACAACATCATAGCCTTTTTCATGGATATCCTGCGATACGGCAAACGTTGCATCTTTTATCTTTTCCAAAAACCTGTCAAGATACATATTTTGTTGGAAAAGACAAGATACTTAAAAATGCCTTTTTTTATGCCATGCAAAAGCCAATATAGCCTAGCTTTGAGTTAACTTTAAATGAAAAATCTTTTTTCTTTATCCTATGTCCATAAATGAAGATTTAAGAGATGAACTCATCCAGAAATTGCAGGAACTTACAGGATGCCCGGTTGTCTATGAATGGCATAGCAATCTGATGTTCAACCTCAAAGATGCAGTCCTAGGAACTATCATATTGGAACTTGATCCGGACAGGAAAGCAGACATGATAATATATTCAGGGCTAAATATCTATGCTGATGCTGGAACTGCCTATCTTGGCAGGTGCCAGACTATTGAAGACTGCATGAGGTATCAGATATCGCTTCCTGAAAACAGCCCGACAGGCGATTTGACTATCATATCGCAGAGGATGCCGGCATTTGCTGACCTAAGCTTCAATTCAAGAGTAGACTATTTTTTCCTTCCTACTGCACAGATATTTGAATATGTCCAAAAAAATGCAGTGCTAAGAAATGGCAAAGAGTGAATGTTTTTCTATTAACCTTTCTTTTGTCAAGAGTTATTTTTAAAAACATTCTTTATATCTAGAATACTATGAATGACCAAAATTTAATTGCCATCTTGGCGAACCTGAGCAGACAAGCAGAAGCAGGTGCGCCAGCAGACAAGTATGCAGAACTGGATGATTATTCTGTCATCCATGCGATAAGTGCAGTCATCAGACGGCATGGTGTCCAGACTGTATTCCTGGAAGCAGACCAGACGCTTCCATATAAGCTGGCGTCTATGGAAAAGAAGCCTGATTTTGCATTCAATATCGCTGAAGGGCTGCATGGAGATGCTCGGGAAGCGCAGGTCCCTGCATTACTAGAAATACTGCAGATACCTTATTCAGCAAGCGGAGTAGAGACGCAGGCCATCACACTCAACAAGGCAGCTACAAAGAAGATTGTCAGCTATCATGGGATACCGACAGCAGGCTTTTGGGAGATAGCAAGCCTTGATGACCCTGCCTTAGAGGATGTCATCTTTCCTGTAGTTGTCAAGCCCAAGAAAGAAGGAAGCTCTATGGGTGTGTCTTCAAAGAGCCATGTCAGGACACATGAGGAGCTCAGGGAGATGATTGGATATATCAACCATAATTACGGGCCGGCAATCATCGAGCAGTTCCTGCCAGGAAGGGAATTCACTGTCGGATTATATGGAGACCAGGAGAGGATCTATAGGATGCCAATAATCGAGATCCTGCTCAATAATTACGCAGGGCAAGATAGCATGGCCACTTATGCTGCAAAATATACCATAGAGAAAGACATGCATTCCCATGTGCCTAGGCTTGATAGGAATTTCAGAGAGCAGCTCTACCAGATTGCTGAGACATCTTTCAGAGCTCTTGAATGCAGGGACTATGCAAGGATAGACATCAGGTGCATTGATGATGAGAACCCGATGTTCCTTGAGATAAATTGCCTGCCTGGACTGCATCCAAGGATAGACCATGTGTCTTATTTCACTAAAGCATGCAGGCTTGGCAAGCTGTCTTATCCAAACATGATAAACGGCGCATTATGGTTTGCAGCACAGAGACAGGGAGTCACTGGGCTATTTGATATGAACCAGCTTACAGAAGCGTATGAGAAGATACAGGCCATAGATGAACGGCTCAGAAGATAGCTGTCTTACAATAGATTTTTATTCTTTATATCTTAATCTTCATCAATATGGACCTATCCAGCATTCCGCATTCATCAGGCTGCTACATCTATAAAGACCTGCGTGGCGGTGTCATCTATATAGGGAAGGCAAAGGACCTAAAAAAAAGGGTGTCGCAGTATTTCCAGAAGAAGGACCATGACATAAAGACGCAGCAGCTTGTGAAGAACATCTCTTCTATTGATTTCATCACTACGGATAATGAGGTCGAGGCATTGCTCCTTGAGAACACACTCATAAAGAAACATAAGCCGAAATACAATATAGACCTAAAAGATTCCAAGAGATATGCGTTCATCAAGGTGACTGATGACAGGTTCCCTAAGATCATGACTGTCCGGGAAAGGGAAGAGAGCACCTATGGGCCTTTCACTTCGGGATTTGACAGAGTGAATATAATCGAAGTGCTAAGAAGGATATTCAAGATAAGGACATGCGGAAAACTCCCTAAAAAGGCCTGCCTGAGATATCATATCAACCTGTGTGACGCGCCTTGCATAGGCAATGTCTCTGAATCCTATTATATGGAACAGATTAAGAAAGCAGAGATGGTTTTGAAAGGAAAGACAGCTGAACTCATCCTGCAGCTGAAGAAAGACATGGTAACTGCTTCAAAGGAAGAGGATTATGAGAAAGCGATAACACTTCGCAACCAGATGAATGCCCTCCAAGGCCTTGATGAGAGGCAGAAAGTTGAGAGGAACAAGAAGTATGATGAGGACATAATAAACTATTTTGTCAAAGATTCAAAAGCATATATCATGCTTTTCAAGACAGATAAAGGGACGCTTGCCAGCAAGGAAGAGTTCATACTGGACTTCAAGGATGATTTTTTCCTTGAGTTCTTACTTAGATATTATTCTGATGATTCAGATAAGGAAGTGATAATCCCTCATGAGATTGATATCAGGGTTGTCGATTACCTGAAAAAACAGAATATAAAGATCATTGTCCCAAAGCAAGGGGAGAAGAAGCAGCTATTGACACTTGTTGAGAAGAATATCGAACTGTCATTCTTTGGGGATGTGAAGAAAGTCGAGTCCCTAAAGGATGCATTGAAACTGACATTCAGTCCTAATGTGATCGAATGCTTTGACATCTCGCATCTCTCCGGGACTAGCACTGTAGGGAGCATGGTGCAATTCAGGAACGGCAAGAGCGACAAGTCTAATTACAGGAGGTTCAAGATACGCTCTTATATAGGAAATGATGATTTTTCAGGCATATCTGAGATTGTTGCCAGGAGATATAGGCGGCTCAAGGATGAAGGCGCAAGCTTTCCAGATATGATCATCATAGATGGAGGGATAGGGCAGCTGAATGCTGCAATAGAATCACTTGACAGGCTGAACCTAAATATCCCGATAATATCTCTTGCAAAGCAAGAAGAAGAGATATATCTTCCTGGAAGAGAGAGGCCAATAAGGCTGGAGATGAAGGATAAGGCGCTCTTGTTCCTTAGGGAAATAAGGGATGAGGCGCATAGGTTTGCGATAACATATAACCGGTTGCTTAGGAAGAAGAAGGATTTTATTGAATGAGGTTTCTTTACAATCATTTTTCTATAATGTTTTTTTAATAATATCATTCATGGAAGCATACATAGAAAGCTTTTTAATCTCTATTTCTTTTGAATCCGCTATGGAAGATAACCTATTCAATGATGAACCAAGACCGCAGATGCAGGCTCAGCCTAAAAAAAAGACATTTTCAAAGAAGAAATTCCTCTTTGTAGCAATCGTGCTTGGCCTTGTCATGACTTTTTTTGTCATAAGGCCTGCCATCATAGGATATAGCGTCTATGGAGACATCAAAGGCTCAGGCATGACTGCAAATGATTATAAGATGGATATCGCGAAACTTTCCGGCCAGCTTGAAACTGCAAAAACTTCTCTTGCTACTTGCGAAGCAGGTGTTGCATCTGCAGCTGAAAATGCAAATGCCCTAAGTTCTGATCTGGAAAGCAAAGATGCACAGATAGAGAGCCTGACCAAGGATTTAGAAGATGTTAAGAAGAGCCTTGCGAAGAAAGATGAGACAATATCAAAAGTCGAAGAGAACCTAAAGGAAGCCAAAGACCAGTCAAAAGAGCTCAAGAACAATTACGCGGATCTTGCAAAGAACGCTGCAAGGAGCATCTGCTGCAAGAACAAGATAGACAATCCGAACATAAATTTCTACAGTGCTGAGGATGGTGTCATCAGCTGCAGCGAAGAGAAGGGTGAAGAGCTCAAGTGCTGGTGAATAAAAAATAGATGTGAATCTGCTTGCTGCTACATAAATAATCAGCAGGGAAATGTAGCTTTTTGTTTTATCTTCTTGAATCTGTTTTTTTTTTGGATTGGATGAATCATTTTAAATATCCAAGTACTACTTTTTAGTGGTTAAAATAATTAAATTTATAAACTGAATCTCTTTTGCAGCATCCATGAGACTCATGCATGAAAGATATTATGCCTCGTTAAGCAATGAGGAATATGAATCATTCAAGAGGAATGATATGATAAATGAAGGGACATGGATGAGCGGAAGCATCCTTGCAGATTATTTTTTCAGGCGCCATCTTTTTTTATCACAAGAGGAGAGAGAGATAGTCGTACGGATCAGTGCTTTCCCTATTGATGAAATCATATATGACCCGGATAACCAGGTTGACGATGAACACTGCAGAAGAAATGTGTGCGCTCTGCCATTTGAAAGATTAGAAGTGATACATGATCCAAAAGCACTGGTATCAGAGAAGCCTTTGATCCTGGAATATGATCTCAATGGTTATCCTATAACGCACAGGTTCAATGATTTTTCAACAGGTCTTGGGATGGCTATGACGGATAATTTCTTGCCCCAGGTGATAGGCCGTAGTCTTCCTGCTGCAACAGAATATGTCTATCCCCAGACAAGAGATAGCAATCTAAGGAGGCTTAAGTATCCTCATGACAAGGTATACCCCTTAGGAAATAATTGCATCGCGACTACTAGAGAATATCCTCTTGTCATGGCATTTGACGGGCTAGGGGACTGTACAGGGCTATTCTCATTCAATGGTGAAGGAGATGCATTGTTTCGGCACAGGAGAATGATAAATTATACTGATGATGATATCAGGGCAGAAACACAGTTGTTCACTAAGACTGCAGAGAGATATCTTGGAAAAGACCGACTTACCTTGATCACAGGAACAAATATCGCCGGTGAAGGCAGAGATGATATGATCCTGAAGATAATGGAATGCTTGAATGAAAAAGATATTGAACTGCTTATTGCAAGGCAAAGCCATGACCAGAGTGTCTATACTGAACTGCCAACCCTCATTGATTATATCAAAGGAGGATTCTTTGTCCCAAGATATTTAAGCATCACCGGCAGGAACGAATATTATATCGCGAATATGACTGAGGGCCATCAGGCTATTACATCAATGCTATCAAGGCCATGAATATCTTCTGAAGATACAATTGTGCCGTCAGCTGCAGCGAATAGACTGGTGAAGAGCTCAAATGCTGATAAATATTTTTTATTTGCTTTTTCTGACTAATCTTTTTTTTGCTTATTTTGGTTTTGAAGTTTTTCTTTTCTCTATCTCTTCCTGCAGTTTTTTTGGGAACCCTGGCCTGCAAGAGCAGTTCTTATTGTGCGCAACATGCCATATGATCCTCTGATCTACTGTCGCATTCTTTGGCATCTTGTTCTTCAGATGCCATTCCTTGTTTATTGACATGTTTTCATAGTCCTAATGATTTCAGCAGTCCATAGACCAGGAATGCCGGCCAAAATATAGCCTTCAAAACTCCCAGGACACCCATCCAGAATCCTGCAGCATTTGAGATATAATATACTGCTGCACCGATGAAACCTAGGCTATAGATAGCATTCCCTGAATGGTTATTGTGATGATTGCATAGGCCTTTTTCCATAGATTCCTCTGTTTTCTTCTTCATCTTTCCACCTCAGCAATTATCGCGATGTAATTCTTCCCATATTTCTTTGCGCAATTTGGACATGTAGTATACCATATATACTGCTTTTTTATCTCATACCCTTTTTTTCTGACATATGATTTAAAATCGTCACACCATCTTCCTGTATCATTATAAGGCCCTTCGTAGACCTTGCTTAGGAATTTCCCTCCCAATACCACATTTTCTACATCAGGAATCTCTTTATCCACAGCCATATACAGGTCCATATTCCATTTTGATGTGTGTTCAGACAAGCATAATGAATCAGGCATCTTTGCTCCTGCTTTCTTAACCTTCTTGTCCAATCTTTTCATCACGCTGCCAAAATTCATCGGCATATAAAAAATAGTGAATACCTTATCCTTGATGAATCTCTTATTCTTCCACTCAAGAATTTTCCCATCCCAAGGCTTCTTGTCAAATTTTGGACAGCATTCATCCTCATCCATATTAACTCACCTGTAAATTTCTTAGCTTTCTCAAATTTATAAACCTTGCTAGATGGTTTCTTAGGATATCTATTCAAATATCTTGTTGCAGTTGCATCATAGAATCGGTTGCAGTGAAAGGCCGCTACTTCTTATCCATATTTTCTTTTATCCTGAACATCACAATCTTTTTTATCAGGCTGTAAGGGATCGGCCTATCCAATGGGAACTTGACTGCACCTTTTGAATTCTCATATCTTGATATCTCTTCCTTGAATGCACTTAGTCCAGATGGGCCAGGGTAGAAGCCTATATGCTTTTTATATGCTGCAAAATGAACCAGATTGCCATTGAGTTTGAATGTGGGGACGCCGTAACATATGCATTCTTCAGACCCTTCTGCCAGTCCACTCACTATATATCTTATTTTTTGGAGGATTGCCTGGACATCTTTTGGATAACGTGCGATGTATCCATCTACAGCCATTGACTTTGTCTTTGTTTCTGCGATTTCATTTCTTTTGTCTGCAGGGTAGATAAATATATTGTTTAAATGAACACATGTGGAATCCTATTTAGTATTACTTAAACGTAGTAATTTTTTCTAAAAATTTATAAAAACAAATTAATTTCTCCTAGGAATGACAATTCCAATACAACAGGCAAAAGCAGATCTAGAAGCAGTGATGGCAACGTTTGGGACACTAGGTCCAGGAGATGAACGTGGCAGAGCAGCACAATTGGTCATGCAGACACTTGGTGTTCTTGAAAGAAGGTTAGGGAATCCTACATTAATCAAGCTGTTATATATCGACAATAATGAGGCATCCAAATTAATTCCTTTAGCAGCATATACTGTTGCACAGGAATATGTCAATGGAACTATTGCAGAACCGGTTGCAAAAGAAAGGTTGCAGGAAGCATCTAAACAATATGCTGAAGCGTTCAAAGAAATGGGAATAACTCTTCAGCCAAGCATACTTCTTTATGGAAAAGAATAATTCTTTTTTCTATCACTTAACAGTAGTTAAAAATACAAACATTTAAAAATTGGAAGATTTGCATATCACGGATGAACTTCATAAATCATGGTTTCAAGACAGGGGAAGTGATCCTGCCTGGAATTGATATCTTAGTCAGATTATCAGGCCTTGAATTCTTTAGGGATGACGGAATAGTCCCTGACGTTAATGCGCATATGGGAGTGCTCTCAAAGGAGTTTGGATATAAGCTCCCTAAAAACATATATCATAGAGAGATCTATAATAAAGAAACTGCAGCGAGACATGTCCTTGTCATGGAACCAGATGACATATATAAAGGATGCATAATCTTTATCCAGGATCAGGGTACAGAAGTAAACTCTTTTAACCGCGGGCATGAATCAACCCACGTCGCAGTGACATTTGGGTTGAAAGATGAATTCAATGGAATGCTTAATCACTTAGGTTTTTTTCTTGATCCTTTCAGCATGTATAAGAGAAATGAAGAGAAGATTGCGAATATCGGTGGGTTGATGAGCGCCTACAGGCACGGACACATTGATTATTTTGCTTCGGAAGCGGCATATCCCAGCCTGTTCCCATTGTATCAAGATCTTATTAGAAGCAAGAGGCCATAGATATGGATCATCAAGTCCAGGTGCTTTGGGACCGTGAGCCGCCGCTTGAATATTGCAGAGGAAGAGCAGGCCCAGGCCCTACAGCAAAGACACTTGTTGAAACCTTCGGCCTGCCGTTCAATCCTTCTGTTATTGTGAGCACAGAATTTGAGGACAAAGAGAGGCTTGCTGCAATCGTAAAGAACTTAGGGTTTGCAGTCACTTATACTGATGTTCCGTGGCCCAGGGATATCATCCATCAATATGGCAATAAGATTGCAACAAAAAAAAGCCATCCTGATGCAAGCACCGGCGGATTATATGTGATAGATGATATCAATGGAAGATTAGGGTTTGCATCAACAAGAGGCCATACGTTCAGCATATGGGACAGCAAAAACCAGAACAGCTCTGTCTTTGCCCTTGAGCGTTTTTTTGGAATAGAAATCAGCATGATATCGCCGCTTGGCCTGTCTCATGCAGATTCTGATGTGATGATCGCTCCGCCTTATGTCATAGCTGATTCTTTGTCTTATCATGCAAGGCCCAGCAAAGGCATGCTCAATAGGGATGCATATGATGCAGTTCAAGACAAGGGGTATGAACTTGTTGTACTTAACCTAGGCTCTGAAGGCGCATACAAGCCATTGAACAGCCTGGTCTTGAACAATGGAGGAAGGCCATTTGTCATCGCTAATTCTATGACACCTAATTTCTTAGGTGAATTGGACAATCTTGGAATAAATTATGAAACAGTCACTGCCGACAGATCCCCGCTCGCCTATAACGGCTCAATAAGATGCAGGACAAATTATCTCAGCAATGCTTATCTTCTTGAATGCTATGGGTATAAGGTATATGATGCTTCTTAAAATCAAAGAATATTCATGAACTAGATTATCTGAATGGATGAACTTTCTGATTTCAAAGGTTCTTGTTAATTGAATGATAGAAGAGATATGACCAAGTTTTTGCGAAGGAAAACTACTATTGGCAAGCGAAGTGCAACTGCCCTAAGCTGATTGATGAATGCAGCGTGGTTTAGCAGAGAAACTACAAAGAAGTTCAAAAGCCAAAAAAATCAATCACAAAAATCCTTGACTATATTTCCATCAGAATCTCTATGTGCGCATCTACATTCACACTTATTATCTATACATAATGGAGTTAAACTCAAAACACCACCATTAATTTGACATTCAGTATTCTTTAGCAATTTACAATCTGCGTCTTCATCACATCGGCTTCCAACTTTAGTACATGCAGTTGAAAATAGCAGAAGAATAATCATCATCACTAATAGTGTCAATCTCTTCATCATTATATCTTCAATCTTCAATATTTATATGTTTTTTGGCGTTTGAATTGTGTATGACGACTGTCATGTTCGTTTTTTTAGATGTGAAATCCAGAGAGTTGAGTATGAACTCTTTTCTTAAAGGCTTTCCTCTAAAAAAACTTGAGTGCTGCTACTGAAGTGCAGCAGAAGAGGTCCATGTTTTGCATTGAACATCAGCTAAACAACGAAAAAATAAACCAAAAGGGAGTATTGGTTTAGGAGATTCTCCTATTAATTCACAAAACTCACTTAACATTATTACTTAATAGTAGTTAAAAATAGGTACTTTTATATATCTAAAGTTTGTTTACCTATATAGAATGGTACAACCAGGACATGATATTGTATTATGCAATTATTGGGAGTATATTAGGGATGGACAAATTGCAGAATTAGCATTTTTAGCTTCATCTCTAAGACATATGGAACAAGACTTATATTCAGATATCAGTAAGAGGTGGGTTGAATCATTTGGAATTGACAAGCAAAAATTTGAAAGCGTAGTAACTCATTCTGAAAAAGGGAGAATTATGCAACCACTTAATGGTGTTTCACATAATTTGCCTTCTGCATCAGTTTTTAATGGGTCTACAACATTTTCATATATTGGAGAAATTGATGAAAAAAAATTGGATGGAATGATAGGCAATATCCAATCAATAAAAAATTACATGCCTCAAGGCTTGCAGGAATATTTAACTAAACTTATAATTGATTTTTCAGAAGCGCAAAACCATGCTAATATCTACCGAAAACCCAGATCATTCACTCAAGAGTTTGATTTTATTGATGACACTCTGGCGAGAACCGCTTCAAGATTAATAGCTCATGCTTTTGATTTAAACGATGACATCCCATTCAGAGAAAATGTTAGATTATCTGACCAGGAATATACGAAGGAGAAAGCAGATTTTCTTTACCAGTGGGGGTTTTTAAATGATTATATCTATACTGTGCTATCTAATGAATTAGAATCCATGCATTACAAGACCAGTGATCTAATAGAACTAATGGATGGTGATCCAAGTCTGCATTTAACTAATGTAACCACGGATCATGGAGCATATTTTCATGCTGAAGGAGAAGATACTCTAAAGGGGATACTTTTGACAGGAATAAATCCTTATAGGGGCAATAGAGAAAATATAGCTTCTTTTGAACTCGGAAATTCAAATTATAATATACGGTTTACTGTAAAATATGGCAGAATAGAATCTGTTCATCCTTATACAGACATTCCTGAAATTTTATCTGATGCAGTTAATAATATAATATCAGAAAAGAGAGGTGATTATCTTCCTAGAGCAGGTGCTGATCTTCAAATAGATTCATTATTGGAAACACATGATTTTTTTGGCAATGTCGATTATTATATCAAGGGAAGTGATCCATCACAAAGAAGATTTAATTGGTGGTATGATGGAGACGACAGTCAGATCTTAAGAGCCATCAACAAAGCAGGCGGATCTGAAAGTTTAGTGTTTGCAAATGCGTATCAAGCAAATGGGCTACGGCGTTGTGAAACTGGATATCATGTAGGTATGATTGGAGTGTATGTTCCAAAAATGTGAGAAAATGCTGGATGGCATCTGATGATAAATCAGTAAATGAGCATTATCTTATTTTGCTTCATGCAATTAGAGAATTAGTTATGGCAATGGTGAATAACGTCATAGTATTAAATTTAATATTGGTATCTTGTTAGATAAAATTTCACTAACAGTAGAGTTATAATTCTATGAGGATTCATCATCAATAGGTATTTCAATAAATTATCATAGGCTTCACTGGACATCTTCACCTAACATTTTTAAATCATCTTCCTTTTATCATCTCTTATGGATTTCAAATTAGAGTCATCGTTTGAGCCGGCTGGGGACCAGCCAAAGGCAATCAAGCAGCTGGTTGAAGGCCTTGGTAAGAAGCAGAGGTTCCAGACCCTTCTTGGAGTGACTGGCTCTGGGAAGACTTTCACGATGGCAAATGTGATAGAGCAGGTGAAGAAGCCTACTCTTGTGCTTGCGCACAACAAGACCCTTGCAGCGCAGCTGTATTCTGAATTCAAGGCTTTTTTCCCAAAGAACAGAGTGGAATATTTCGTATCTTTCTATGATTATTACCAGCCTGAATCTTATATACCTCAGAAAGACCAGTATATCGAGAAGGATTCTGCAATAAACCCTAAGATAGAACAGATGAGGCTATCTGCGACTGCGTCGCTTTCACATAGGAGCGATGTGATTGTCGTGTCATCGATATCCTGCATATACGGCCTTGGGGACCCTAAGAGCTATAGGGCTTTAGGGACAAGCCTTGAAGTAGGGGAGAAGATAGATAGGCTTGAGATAATAAAAAAACTGGTGAACATACAATATGAAAGGAATGACACTGAACTCTTGCCTGGGAGATTTAGAGTGAAAGGAAATACTATTGACCTGGTACTGGGATATTACACAAATATAATGAGGATTGAGCTTTCCGGGGACAAGATTGATAGGATAAGCGAGCATGACAAGAATACAGGGGAATTGATAGAGAGGCTGAATTATCTTGATATCTATCCTGCAAAACATTTTGTCGTCACTGAAAACAGGAGGGAAGATGCACTCCAAACAATAAAAGAAGAGCTTGATGAGACCCTTCCAAAGATGCAGATGCTGGAAGGACATAGGCTGAAACAGAGGACTCTTTATGACCTTGAGATGCTAAGAGAGACAGGATACTGCAAAGGGATAGAGAACTATTCAAGGCATTTTGACAAGAGAAAACCTGGTGAGAAACCGTATACTCTTCTTGATTATTTCCCTGAAGATTTCCTATTGATAATAGATGAGAGCCATCAGACACTCCCTCAATCCAGAGGGATGTACAATGGGGATTTCCAGAGGAAGAAGAATCTTGTGGATTTCGGATTCAGGCTTCCGTGCGCATTTGACAATAGGCCTCTTAATTTCTCTGAATTCGAGACGTATTTTAGGAATGTCATATTTGTCTCAGCGACTCCTGCGGAATATGAACTCACTCATTCAAAACAGGTGGTTGAGCAGATAATCAGGCCTACTGGCCTGATAGATCCTATCGTAGAGATAAGGAAGATAGATGGCCAGGTGAAAGACCTCATAAGTGAGATTGAAAAGACAATCAAGAAAGGAAACAGGGCGCTCATCACGACGCTCACGAAGAAGCTTGCTGAAGAATTGACTGATTTCTTGGCGGAACATAAGATCAAGACAAGATACCTGCATTCTGACATCGATACTTTAGAGAGGACTGAGATAATAAGGGAGCTTCGGCTGGGGAAGTTTGATGTACTAGTCGGGATAAACCTCCTCAGGGAAGGCCTTGATATCCCTGAAGTCGGCTTCATCGGCATACTTGATGCAGACAAGGAAGGGTTCCTAAGGGACGCGAGATCATTGATACAGATAATTGGAAGGGCCGCAAGGAATGTAGAATCAAAAGTGATACTTTATGCTGACAATATCACTGAATCAATAAGGAATGCAATAGGAGAGACAAACAGGAGAAGGACAATACAGGTGGAATATAATGAGAAGCATGGCATCACTCCTCAGACTATCATAAAGCCTGTCAAAGAGAAAGAAGTGGATATAAAAGACATCAAGCATATCCCAAAAGCGGACATGCCAAACATGATAATTGAGCTTGAGACACAGATGCTGGAAGCTGCTGAAAAATTGGATTTTGAGAAGGCTATCCAATTAAGGGAGAGGATAAAGAAATTCAGGGCATCACTATCGTGATTTTTCTTTCATGCCTTGATGCAATATTATCTGAGGTTTTTCACTAAGCATGTCACTGAATGCATATGCAGCAATAGAGATTGTCTTTTCTTCAAGAGGACTTGCACCCTGGAGCTCAAACAAGTATCTCGTGAATATATCCGGTTCAGGGATAGGGACATTAGGGATGGATTCTATCCTTGCCACCAAATCTTTAGGCGCAAAGAAATTTGCTTCATCCAAGGTATATAGCACACCGGTGACTCCACCAGGGAGGTTGAGAAGATTTAGGGAGTGATGGATCCTTCTTGAGTCATAGGAGAAAGTGTATTGATAGACACCGTTTATGAATGGAGCTACCTGGATCTTCCTGGAATTGATAGTTTGGCCTGCCATTGTATGATCTTTTCCAAGGGCGCCTAATTCTTTTGTGTATATCTCTCCTGGAATAGAATCCTGCGCATATAACTTATTTGCAAGATGCATAAGCCTTCCTGTCGTAATTGTCATGTAATCTGCCATAGAATCTATAGAAACAGAAAGAATTTATAAATCTACCAGCCTGAATCCAGATATCCTTTGAGCGAGAAGGTGCATCAGACAATCATTCAGATTCTTTTAGA
This sequence comes from Candidatus Woesearchaeota archaeon, assembly GCA_023701075.1. Classification (GTDB taxonomy): domain Archaea; phylum Nanobdellota; class Nanobdellia; order Woesearchaeales; family GW2011-AR15; genus GW2011-AR15. The sequence goes on along the minus strand of JAMPXQ010000015.1, from coordinate 907 downwards.
TCCTTAAATAATAGGAGCGGATTTATCGGCTTATTATACATAGCAGCATCTTCTCCAGAATAGACCATCGTTATATGGAGGTGATTCCCTAAGTCTCCAAATAAAAGATGATGATATTCAGCCCTAGGAAACCAATTGAATCTGCCTATCTTGCCAATAGACTTGTCTTTATCTATAATCATACCGAATTCCAATGCGTATGATTCTGTTCCCTCTGCGAGATGACCGAAGATGTAATTTATGGGCATAGAGCGTGATGCTGTGATAACATCAATCAGCCCTCTTCTTTCATTATCATATGCATTGCTAAAAAAAGTCAAGTCTTCAGGAGCTAGTATATCTGCATCTGGCCTGGAATATATGTCTACTCCGTTATGATAATATGGGAGAGAAAATTTAGGCATCCTATACTGGTTGAAGACATCGCCTATTGATATGCATCCTTCTATTGGCCAATCAAGCGAATGCTTGAACTGCATGAGATCATAGGGCAATTCTCCATCTGAACTTGCCTGAAGATACCTATCATAATCACCATATATCTCAGTCTGCGTCGCCATGAACCTAGGGAAAAAGTGTTATTCTTAAATGTAACCTAAAAAAATCAGATGCGGTCTTCCTACCAGCTCTTCTTCGCCATCTCGATATATCCTTTTGGCAGGAGCAGTTTTCCATCTTCAATTAAGTATTTATATGGAAGTATCACTTCTTCGAATTCACCAGTCTTTATGACAAGTTTCCTCTTGAACTTAAGGTCCTCCAATCTTGTGCCGTCTATTATCTTCCATGTCACTATCGCTGCTGTATTTGTGGACATCTGGTTCTTCCCTAGGTTCCTTGCAGGAAACCCAAGCCTGGAAGTCAGTTCTTTCTTTGTCCTTTTCTCAGGAGGGAAATTGCCAAGGAT
>JAMPXQ010000014.1 GCA_023701075.1 Candidatus Woesearchaeota archaeon | reverse complement strand
TATAGTAGAGGCGATGGCAGCAATCGTTCTTTGCGACCATTTCCTGAGGAATAAGATACAGTGCGGGGATCATCATGACGCTTGAAAATCTGAGAGAAAAGATAGATGAAATAGATGAGGAGATAATCCTCCTGATAAAAAAGAGAATTGATATGTGCCCTATGATAGTGGAACAGAAACTCAAAAACAAGATGAAAATCAGCCAATCAAAAAGAGAGGTTGAAATATTAGAACAGAGACAAAGGCTTGCGATTGAAGCTGGGCTAAATCCAAATACAATCGAACAGATATTCAGATTGATAATCGAAGAATCAAAAGAAGTGCAAAAGAAACTAATTGATGAACAGATGAATGGTGAAGAGAAGTGAGAAAATCAGTATTGGCAGCAGAAGGTACAAAGTTTTTGACAAAAGGCATATCAAAGAGAGTCAAAGATATCATGGTAAGCCCTATAAAAGAGATGAGGATGATAGCTCAGAATTACAATGATGTGATATCTTTCGGCCAGGGCATACCTTACTTGGATACGTCAGAAGAGATAAGGAAAAGACTTGCGGAAACTGTAATGACTAAAGATATCAGTAAATATTCTGTGTCCCCTGGACTATTGGAACTTAGGGAGAAGCTTACCATCAAGATAAAAAATATAGGGATCATGGCTGACCCAAAGAGCGAGATAATGATAACTAATGGCGCGATGGAAGGGATATTCTGCGCTGTCATGACCCTTGTAGATAAAGGTGATGAAGTGCTGATGTTCACTCCAGGTTTCTCTTCACATATAGAGCAGGTGATGCTTGCAGGAGGAAAACCGGTCTTCTCAAGCCTGAAAGAAAAAGACTGGAGCATTGATTTTGAAGATTTGAATTCAAAGATAACAAAAAAGACAAAACTCATAATAGTAAGCAACCCAAACAATCCTACTGGCACAGTATTTAGAAAAGAGGATCTATTGAGGCTTGCAGAGATTGCAAAAAAGAATGACCTATTTGTGATAGCAGATGACCCTTATAATTTCCTGGTATATGAAGGAGAATATCTATCTGTATCATCAATACCGGGGATGAAGGAACGCACAGTCAGCTGCTTTAGCTTCTCTAAAGAGTATGCGATGACAGGATATAGATTAGGGTATGTCGTGAGTTCACAAGAGATACTGAACCAGATGATGAAAGTGCATGATGCATGCAGCATCTGCGCACCTGTGATATCACAGCATGCTGGGGTGATTGCACTCAACTTCGGCAGCAGCGCAAGCAGTGCAGTTAAGGATGCGCTTAAGAAGAACCGTGAGATAATAGTCAAGTGGTTAAAGGAAATAAAAGGCATCCAGTTTGTCATACCCAACGGAGCTTATTATGTGCTGATAAGATATGGGAAAAAGCAAGATAGCGTAGACATGGCACTTGATATACTGAAGAAAGTGCAGGTGGAGACTGTGCCTGGGAGCGCTTTTGGACCCAGTGGTGAAGGCCACTTAAGGCTGAGTTTTGGCGGAAGGCCAGAACAGCTGATAGAAGGCCTAAGAAGGCTCAAAAGATACTTTGAGGAACTGATCTAAATAACATGAAAATGAAAAAAATGAAACTAGGAATCATAGGCGGAAATGGAAAGATGGGAAAGATGTTCTCCAGACTCTTCAAGGATAATGGATTTGATGTCCTTATCTCAGATATAGGGACAAAAACAACCAATGAAGAGATCGTGAAGACATGTGATGCAGTCATGTTTTCTGTACCGATATCCGTGACTGCAAGTGTCATTGAATCCCTGCTTCCTTATGCACATAAAGGACAGATACTCATGGACTTGACTTCAATAAAAAAACCGGCAATCGATGCCATGATGAAATCAGACTGTGAAGTATTGGGACTACATCCTATGTTTGGGCCGACCCTTAACCTGAAAAAACAGACAATCGTCGCTTGCAAGGAAAGAGAGAGAGAAAAGACAACTATTTTCCTAGAACTATTTGAGCATGCAGGAATGAACGTGAAGATAGCAAATGCTGTTGAACATGATAAGCAGATGGCTATAGTTCAAGGCATGACGCATTTCAACGCAATTGTCTTTGGCCATGCCCTCTCAAAGTTAGAGTTGGACCTAAATGAGACACTAGGATTCACAAGCCCGATATATAAGATGAGGTTTGCGATGATAGGAAGGATCCTGGCACAAGATGCCGGCTTATATGCAGATATCGAGCTTGAAAACCCTGTTATGGAGAGCGTACTTAAAGAGCTGGATAAATCAAATGAGAAGCTTATCAGACTGATAAAAAGCAAGGACAAGGAAGGGTTCATAAATTATTTCAATGATGCAGCAAAAGCATTTGCAGGACATAAGAAAGAGTCAATGGAATTGACAAACAGGATGATAAAGGCGATCTCTGATGAGTAAGATATCAGTGCTCGGACCTAAAGGGACGTTCAGCGATATGGCGGCAAGGAAGCTTGAATATGATATAATATATCATCCTTCACATGAAGATGTTATCCTATCATTGAAAAACAATGAAGCAAAGTTCGCTCTCCTTGCATTCGAAAACCAGCTCAGCGGCACAATACTAGAGAATCTTGACCTGATGATCAAAAATGACCTGAAGATAATAAAAGAGATAGTGCTTCCTATCCACCACAACCTATGTGCCATGGATACTGCTAAACCTGTAAAAAAAATCTTTTCGCATCCCCAAGGTTTTTTGCAGTGCAGGAATTTTTTAGGGAGAAAATATGAGCTCATCGAGATGAAAAGCACGGCAGATTCATTTGAGCATATAAAAAAGAATCACCTGGCTGATGCAGCCTGCATCGGAACTAAGCTTGCCTGTGAGATATATGGTTTTAAGATCTTAGATGAAAATATAGAGGATTTCCATCATAATGAGACAAGGTTCTTTGTCATCTCAAAAAATGAATCAGAAGAAAAAGGAAAAAAGGCAAGCATTATCTTTAAAGTGAAGCATGAACCTGGATCATTAGTCAATTCACTGCAAAGGCCTGCAAAACATGATATAAACCTGACAAAGATCGAATCGAGGCCGATTCCGGAACGTCCTTGGGAATATATGTTCTATTGCGACCTGGAATGCGAAAACCATGAAAAGATGAAAAAAGCTATTGATGAGATGGAAGTCTCGCTTGCTTTCCTAAAGAGGCTCGGCACATATGACGTTGTAAAGATGTGATGATGAAATGACAAAAGTTACAGATGAAAACATAGCAAGCTATGATGTGATAATACCGCCGATGCTCCTGAAGAAAGAGCTGCCTCTAACTAAGGAAACAGAGATTTTTGTAAAGAAACTAAGAAGAGAGATCCAGGACATCATAACGGGAAAGGATAAGAGAAAACTTGTAATATGCGGTCCATGCTCTATACATGACATTGATTCTGCGATAGATTATGCAAAAAAATTATCAATGCTAGCAAAAAAACTTGAAGATAAATTCTTGATAATCATGAGGACATATTTTGAAAAGCCCCGCACTTCAGTAGGTTGGAAAGGGATCCTCAATGACCCTAATCTTGACGGGAGCCATGATATAAACCACGGACTTAGGGTTGCAAGGAAGTTACTGCTTGACATCAATGACCTAAAAATAGGCTGTGCCACTGAATTTCTGGAACCGTTCACCCCGCAGTTCATCGATGACCTGATCTCTTACGCTGCTATCGGTGCAAGGACAACTGAGAGCCCGACTCACAGGCAGCTTGCTTCTGGCCTTTCTGTTCCTGTAGGCTTCAAAAATACTTTATCAGGGGATGTAAAAGCTGCTGTCAATGCAATCGAAGCTGCCAACCACAACCAGACTTTCCTAGGCATGAATGACCATGGATATGTCAGCAATGTATTCACGAAAGGGAATAAATATGCACACCTGATCCTAAGGGGAGGAAAAGACCCGAATTATGACAAGGAGAGCGTAGAATCAGCACATAGACTGCTTAAGGAATCTAAGCTATGCGAATCCATAATCATAGACTGCAGCCATGGGAATTCCAATAAGGATCACAAGAACCAGGCAAGAGTATTCGAGGAATTCATAAGATTAGGAGAGCAGCATAAAGAGCTTATAGGTGTGATGATCGAATCAAACCTATCTGAAGGAAGCCAGAGAATCCCAAATAAGATGGACGGGTTTGATAAAAAGACATTAAGATATGGTGTCTCTGTAACAGATTCATGCATCGGATTTGAGGAGACTGAAAAAATCCTGGTCAAGGGGCATGGAGAGTTAAGATGAAAGGCACTATAATAAATGCCATCGCAATCATCTTAGGCTCATCAATCGGCATATTCTTTTCAAAACTGATACCTGAAAAAATAAAGGATATAATCTTCCAGGCATTAGGGCTTTCAACAATCCTGATCGGGCTTCAGATGGCTTTTAAGACAGGCAACCTATTGATACTTATATTCAGCCTGCTCATCGGCGGAATCATCGGCGAAGCACTAGATCTGGAAAAAAGGCTGAATTCCTTTGGAGAATTCCTAAGAAAGAAGATGAAATCGAAAAACAGGACTTTTGTTGAAGGATTTGTCACGGCGAGCTTGGTCTTCTGCATAGGTGCGATGGCCATCGTCGGTTCAATCCAGGATGGAATAAATGATGATCAGACTGTGTTATATACAAAATCACTCCTTGACGGGTTTGCATCAATCGCATTCTCAAGTGCACTAGGCATCGGGGTGGTGTTTTCAGTCATCCCAATATTGCTGTATCAAGGAGGGATGACACTTCTTGCAGTCTATCTCAAGGATTTTTTGACTTCTGCAGTCATAACTGAAATGACTGCTGCAGGCGGGATGCTGATTTTTGGAATAGGACTTAACATCCTGAAGATAAAGGTTATAAAAGTAGGGAATTTACTCCCTTCTGTGCTTGTTGCAGTGATGCTTGCACTAATGATTATGTAGGTGAAATGCATGGACATAAATGAAAGATTAAGGCTGATCAAAGAAGTAGGAGAAGAGATTGTCACAGACGAAGAGCTCCTGGAGCTCTTGAAAACAAAACCTAAATTCATCGCTTATGACGGGTTTGAACCAAGCGGGCAGATACATATTGCACAGGGAATACTCAGGGCGATAAATGTCAACAAGATGATAAAGGCAGGGGCGCATTTCAAGATGTGGGTCGCTGACTGGTTCGGATTTCTGAATAATAAGATGGGCGGAGACCTTTCAAAGATTCGGGTGGTAGGAGAATATTTCATAGAAGTATGGAAAGCAAGCGGCATGGATCTTGAACATGTCGAATTTGTCTGGACCTCTGAATTCATCAAGGAGCATCCTGAATATTGGGAGACTGTGATGAAGCTATCAATGAACAGCACAGTGCAAAGAGTCCTAAGGTGCGGCCAGATAATGGGAAGGGAAGAGAGCCTCTCCAATCCAGCTGCCCAGGTTCTTTATCCATTGATGCAGGCATCAGACATACATCATCTTGAAGCAGATATAGCGCAGCTAGGCATGGATCAGAGGAAAGTGAACATGCTTGCAAGGGAAGTATTCCCAAAGCTTGGCTATAAGAAGCCTATCAGCATAAGCCATCACATGCTCATGGGGCTGCAGCAGCCAGTCTCTGAAGAAAAAGATACCAAAGACAGAGCCATTGAACTCAAGATGTCAAAATCAAAGCCAGACACTGCAATATTCATGACTGATACTGAGAAAGACATACAGAGGAAGATGGGTAAAGCATGGTGCCCTGAGAAACAGGTGGCTGAAAACCCAATAATGGAGTATTACAGGTACATAATCTTCGAAAAATTCGATAGCGTTGAGATAAAGAGGCCTGAGAAGTTCGGAGGAGACCTTGTCATCAAGGGATATGACGAACTTTCTTTGTTATATTCTGAAGGGAAGATACATCCAATGGACCTTAAGAATACATGCGCTGTCTACATAAATAAGTTAGTGCAGCCAGTGAGGGAACACTTTGAGAAAGACCCTAGGGCAAAGAAACTCAAGGAGCAGGTCGAGAGCTTCCAGATAACAAGATAAAAATATAATTTATTTTTTAAGTTATTTTTTTCCTAATTTTGCAAATAGTGATGCATAGATAAGCAGGTTCTGGTTTGGGATGCTCTCTAATGGATTTGGCATCCTTGCAGTCTGCATGCCGTACGGATGGATTGTGAATCCAGTATCAACTGCATAAGAAGGCATGAATTCTTGCCATAGATTATCATTGTAACCTAAATTAGAAGGATCTGTTGCAATAGCTGCTCTTACAAAATTTATTAAATGTTCTTCACCATTTTTACCAAGCATGTTTTCAATCGGTCCGATACCATATTTATTTTCTACAGCTCTTGAGACCACTGCTTGAGACGATAAGCCTCGTCTTCTTACTAATTGTGAGCTCCCATATTGGTCATATGCTAATATTATCGGAAGCGATGCATTCTCTTTTGCCAATAGTGGATCATAGCAGATTGTGACTATGCCAGAAACTGCTCTTACACCAGGTACACTGTATCTTGCAAGTTCAAGATTCAATTTTTGCAAGAATAGATATTGTGATAAGTTAAAACCTGGACTTTTCAGAAGTTCAAATAGATCTCCTCCAAGTTTAGTCTCCAACCCTAATGCCATGAAAGTTGCATCAGTCTGTCTCCATATATCACTTTGAAATGTAGCAAATCTTGAGGTTATTGGTATATCTGTTGTCGGAGTGTTGTTCACAAAATTATCTGTAGATGGAGACGCTTTTTTATATGCACATTGCATCGTGCCAATATTTTCTGGCTGTTCTTTTCTTAATATGAATCCCTGGGCTTGTCTTGGGACCCTTGACTGATTGCCTGAATTTTGACCAGAGAAGATTATGCCTGGAGGAATCCAAATCGGTTCATCGGTCAAACTTATCATATGGCCGTCTTCTATCTTTAGTAAACCTTTTCTCTTGGCCTGCTCATATGAAAGCACTGGAACTCTTGCATCTTCTCCAGGTACAATCGGGACTGCCAGCATACCTTTACCTAATGAGATAGGGTTTCCAATCTGAAATTCTCCCAATGTCTTTTCTAATGATTTGGGATGTGCAGTACCATTTGGTAGTTTACTAGGTTGGAATAATTTTTTGAACATATTAATTAACTACTAAAAAGTAGCAATATTTAAATCTTATGGTATTTAGATCTCATCTCTTCAAGAATAAAATTCCAATCATCAATGCTGCGGCAGAAGCGAGCGGCAATGTATATGAAGGAAGTATAGTAAGAAGATAGCCTCCGATAAGTGGACCTATCATCTGCGCCAGGCTTGCCAGGGAATTAGAGACACCAAGCACAGCACCTTGCTCTTTTGATGATACTTTCTTTGATATCATCCCTATCAATACGGGTCTTGTTGCGCTGTTGCCTATGGCAAAAAAAGTTATGCCTAATAGGAAAAACACCTTGTCTGTGATGAAAGCTGAGGCTATTAGGCTTGCAGCCATTATAATCATGCCATATCTTATCAGTTTTTTCTCACCAAAGAAATCAATCAGCCTTGAGAGGAGAATCCCTCTCATTATGATATTATTGAAACCCAGCCATGCCAAAGACAGCCCAATCTCTACTTCAGTCAAAGACAGCTGGCTGGATGCATAGAGCGCGAATGTGCTTGTGAACATCATGTGGCTCACAATGAAAAAGAAGAACTGGTAGAGATGAGGTGCAACTTTCTTATCCTGGAAATATTTTTTTGCTTTGAACCTGAGGATTTCCTTATTCTTCTTCACTGTCTCTTTCAATAGGAAATGGGTCAATAATATAGAAATGAGCGAGAGCGCTGCTGCCATGAAACAAGGCACATAAAAACCATATCTCATCAGAAGGCCGCCTGTCGCAGGACCAAAAAGGAAACCAAATCCGAATGCTGCACCTGTTATCCCAAATATCTTGCTCCTGTCTTTTTTCTTTGATATATCGCTTAGATAGGCATTCGCTATTGTAAAGTTGCTTCCAAAAAGCCCATCTATGACCCTTGACAAAAAAATTAAGAATGGAGTAGTTGCAAATCCCAATACCATGAAGCCTATGAATGTAGAGACCTGAGAGATTATAAGAAGGGGCTTTCGGCCATATTTATCGCTCAAGTTCCCCATTATCGGAGCACTGATAAACTGGAAAAGGCTATATGATGCAAGTATGAGGCCTATCTGAAAAGGAGTCATGCCCATACCCTTTGCATAGAGCGGAAGGAAAGGAAGGATCAGAGAAAAGCCTAAGACCTCTGTCACAAGTATGATGAAGATGGTGAACTGTTCTTTCTTGAAATCCATGACTCATGATTTTTTTATCTGTTTAAATTGATTTGTAAAAGCAGATGCAATCTGCCAAGAATAATATCAAGAAAATAAAGTAATAACTAAATATCTATGGCAGCCAGCTCTTCGGATTCTTCAATTTGTCCGGCAGGTAATTAGAGATGACGAAATTCAGGCCGTGCTGCGCAAGCGCCTGCTGCTCTGCCCTCACTTTTAATTTTACCATTTCTATGAGAGACTTTTCCCACTGCTTGTGGTGCTGCACGAACGGGTCATTCTTTATACCATCCTTTATCCTCTTCACGTCAATCTCTTTGAGAGGGTGTGTCGGCAGCTTGTAATCAATTATATCCTGTGTCGTTATCCCGAAGAACTTTGCCTGAGGGACGCAGAAATACTGGTTGATATGCGCAGCATTCCCTGAACCTACCTTGAATGTCCTATATATATTTAGGAACCCATATGGATCGCCATCTGTAAATACATAGACAGGAAGCTTCTTATCGTCACTGAGCCTTCTGACGAACCTTCTCACTGACCTTGTAGGGACTCCTCCCATTGAGATCAGTATGCAGTTTGCGCTCTTGAAATAAGCATGCTTCACAAGACGCTGGAACATACCTGCTGTCTCGATTGCCAGGATGAACTTTGCGTCTGTCTCAAACTTCAGATGCTCTACTGAAATAGGGATGCTGTATGCACCTGAGCCGAATTTTGTGCAGTCTATCTTTATGTCCTTTCCTGTCTCCGGGTCCTTATCTATGACAATGAGCTTTCCTGCTATGTCTCCGCCTTTCTCTTCAGGGATGAAACCCATCTGTTCCCTATTCACCATGAACATGGCCTCGATATCATCCATGACTGTATCTGATTCGACCTGCTCATGGAACCTTGCTTCTCCCCAGTTCTTTGAGACATAATACGTCTCTCTCTTTGTCGCTATATCATCTGTCTCGACAAGAGTCTTTGAGAGCGCCATCATCTTGAGCGTCTGCGCGAACGTCTTCACAGTAGAAGCTGTAAGCGTCCTGGATTTGAATTTATTGTCCAGTTCAAAATATCCTACCTTATCTGAATATGTGACATTCTGAAGAGAACGAAGCGGCATGGATATCTCCGGTTTTGCTTCCTTCACAATATCTGTATAGATGTTATTTGATATCCTCTTTATCTTATCCGGGACTGTCTCTTCTGCCATCATTCATCACGCTCTTCATTTGATCCTTCTTCATCTGAAGACTCATCATCTTCTGAATCAGATTCATCACTCTCTTCATCATCATAATCATCTATATCCTTGTTCTCTCTCTTGATCTTTGGACCGTAGTCTCTTTGGAGCTCTTCAAGGTCCTCTTTCTTCACAGACCTTGACACTTCAAGGACGTGCCTCAGATGCTCTTCCAACCTGGATTTCTCGCCATCATCCAGTTTCAGTATCTCCTTTAATGCATCACTTACATGGGTGAGATATTTTGAGATGTAATCCACTTTTGTGAGCTCAAGGTTGAGCCTCTTCTTCTTCCCAAGATATTTTCCAAGGTCTCTCCCTACTTCCTGCAGGGCAAGCTTCACTTCTTTTATTATCTCCGGATAATGAGCGACTGCCTCTTTCGCCTCGCTTGTGAACGGCACCCAGACAGATGCGATATGGACATGCACGATGCATGGACCTATAGGAAGGCTTCCTTCGCTCTGCCTAAGGCCATAGCTTCTCCAATTCGTCGTGCTTATCGACTTTGTTATGGCGCATGCACCCTGTTGGTATAATAATGGAACTCTGTTTGCGAACCTTAAAACATCTATCTGTTTATCTTCAGGAAGGTTTCCACCATATGCTACAACAGCTTCTATGACAAATGGATTTCCCCTATATACTGCAGGAGGCCTGGAGACTGACGCATAGAACTCTGCATTTATCTCTTTCTTCAGCCCTTTTTCCAAAAGCTCTTTTCCGATAGGAGAGATTGTATCTGTAGGAGGATTCATTATCTTTGTCTTCTTTATTGCCTCCATCATCTTCTCTGCATTCTCCCTTGTCACTTTCTTTGGACTCATAGACGGGAGAAGGAATGCATTCTCGCAGATCTCTTTTGCAGTCCCTGCGCCGACTCTTGAAAATTCTTCTGTAAGGAATGACTGGAGCGTCCTATTCTCAGTATTCTCAAGCATCTTCATGAGCATACCCAGTTCAATCCCATAAGGATGAGGCTTGATCTCCTTTGGCTCAATAGGAAGCTCTTCTGTCACGCGGACAAACATCATCTGGCTACCTGTCGGAGGTTGATAAGTTATTGTGACGTGAGGATTTATGATTGCTGTCTGCATGAGGTATTCATCGACTGACTGGGAGCCTTTGAGGTAATCCCCTTCAAGGTCAATCTCAACCCTTGTCCCATGTTCCCTATGCCACTCGACTTCCTGATCAGTAACTATCATAGGCTTGTTCTTTGCTGTATCCAGCCTGAGCTCTATCTGGTGCGCTGGATAAGCAGGACCAATCTTTGAAACTATCCTAGCAGGCCTTCCTGTAGTAAGCTGCCCATACATCACAGATGCTGATATGCCGATACCTTGCTGTCCTCTGCTCTGTTTTAGCCTATGGAACTTGCTTCCATAAAGGAGTTTTGCGAAAATGTTAGGTATCTGCTCTTTGACTATACCTGGACCATTGTCTTCGACACAGACCCTATACCTGTTGTTCCCCATGTCAATTATCTCGATGACAATCTCCGGGAGGATCTTCGCCTCTTCGCATGCATCAAGAGAATTATCCACTGCTTCTTTCACTGTCGTCAGGAGCGCTTTCCTCCTGTTATCGAACCCGAGAAGATGCCTGTTCTTCTCAAAGAATTCTGCAATAGATATCTCTCTCTGTTTCTTAGCGAGCTCTAGCGCAATAGGCTTTTCAGATTTTTCTTTTTTATTTCCTGTGAAAGAATCGAGACTTTGGTCTTTTTCCATCATTATTCCAAAAAATATATGGTTTATAAAACTTGCTGTAGGGTTTTTCTTTCATAGTATGCTTAGGTTAACAGCATATTTCAATAAAATTTAAATACATTCTTTATCACTCAAGCATATAATTTAGGTGATCACATGAAAAACATTGTCATTGCTCCCATGGGAGATCATATGGATTCATTGTATGTCGGGCTAAAAGAGTTTCCTACTGAAAAAGTCGTCTTGCTATGCCCTCAAAATTATAAGAAAGAAGTCGAGGCTGTGAAGAAAGACCTAGAGAAGTTCAAGATCGAGTGCCACGTCATCAATGTGAAGGGAGAGACCGAGATCGAGATTTGGGAAGGCGTCTTCATGGCGGTTGCGCAGGTGAGGAATTCTGAGAAAGATAGAGAGATACTTGTCAATGTCTCTACAGGAGATAGGGTGACCAGATGCGCTGCGACAAGCGCCGCTTTCGTCAATGGCGTGAAGGCCTTTGCAACAAGCGGAGAACTCGCAATGATGCTCCCTGTCATGAGGTTCAATTATTATAAAGTCATAACTGACAAGAAGATGGAGATATTGAAGATACTGAATGAATCCGGTCTCAGCATGCATATGGATGATCTTGGAAAGAAGATAAAGATGAGCCTTCCGTTAGTGTCTTATCACATCAATGGAAACATGAAATCAGAAGGGCTCAAGGACATGGGTCTCATCGATACCACTGAAGAGAAAGGCAGGGTCATAATAAAACTCAGCACGCTTGGAAGGCTTATCGTCAGGGGATACGTGAAGAATCCAGAGGAATGAATCCTTCTCAGTCATTTTCAATTATTTTAGTTATATAGTCATGTTTTAGGCCATTTAGCTTTTCGAATGCAGGTATTATAACGCCTAGCTGATTTGCGCTATAGCTTTTGAATTCATAGAAGTTTACCCAAGGTAATGAGCCGGTTCCGTCATTCACATACTGGAGCAGCCAAGGGCAGTATCTTCTCTTATCCGCAAAGGTCTTTATATCTGTATCATATTCAGTTCCATTTACAAGATTTAGGATAAGGGATAATACTGCCAGACGCCTATGATAATCCATACAGGCACCATTGTGTGAATTCAATTCCACAAAAAGCTCTACTAGATGCTCATTTAGACCTAATTTTTTGTATTCTGAAAAATTTATCACATTATTATAAAGCATCAATAGTTTTCTGAATATTTTTTTCTCTTCTTGGACTATTTTTGCTATATGCTGTCTGTTGAATTCATAAACTGCAAGATAGTTTTTTATATCTTCAGGATGCTTAGGCCATTTCAATTCCCCTGTTAATCTCAGCATATGTTCATATTGTTCCCTAATTCGTTTCATCTTGCAACCATCACCATTTATCTATCTCTTTTCTAACTTCTTCGTGCCATTTATCAACGATATTTAGCATCCGCTGCTTTATCATATCCTTATCCTTGATCTTATAGTAAAATGTATATCCGCCGCTATCAAGATTATCCTGATACCTAAGGATCAATTCTTTCTCTGCCAATAATTTCACGGCTTTCTGTACAGTCGTCCTATCAAGCTTCATCTTCTCTCCCAGCACAGTTGCAGTGCACGGCTTATCTGTCCTAAGGAGGAACATCATCACATTATACTGTGTCTTATTGAGATTGAAGCTGCATCTCAGCAGGTCTGAGAACTCAATGTCTTGGCATGCAAATGTTATCATAGGGCTATTAATCATGCATGAGTTAAAATGTTTTTCTATAATCCTAATTTTCAGCTTGGAAGATTTGTTTGGCTTAAATTGAACACATCAGAACTCATCCAGTGTCTTCTCTGCACCGCTTTCCCTATACTTGCAGAAGGCGCATGTCTCAGATGCTTTTGGCACAGGTCCGTCCAGTATCTCAAGCGCCTTATCTATCGCAGCCTCTGCAACAGCCATGTCCGTCTCTATCTTCACCAGCCTCTTGTGGAACAAGATTACGTTCTCAATAACCCTATCAGGATAATAGAACAAAAGGTAGGAATAATCTTCTGTCTCATACCCGTTCTTGCGCAGTATATAATTATAGAGCGCCTGCTGTTTTATATAGTGATGATGGGTGTCTTCCTTGAGCTCATATCCTCTGGTCTTATAATCCAGCAGGATCAGTTTCTTCCCTTTCACAAGAAGATTATCTATCGCACCCTTGATTATGAAACGGTCTGCCTCGTATTTCATCCCTACCATATTGAGGCGCCATTTTTTCAGCAGCTCCTTATCATCAAAAAGCTTCACATCCTTAAGCTCTTTCAGTTCAGGCGGAAGCTCTCCTTTCTCCATGTAGCTGTCGAAATGCTCCTTGAATATCTGGTCCATCCCGGAAGGGAGGGAAGGGAATATCCCATCAGGCCTCTTTATCCCTCTATTATGCTCAAGCCAGAAACATTTCCTGCAATCTTCCAGCATCTCAATCTTTGAAGGCGAGAACTTGTATTTCATACAATCATGAATTTTTCATTGTTTAAAATGCTTATGCGGGAATGTCCAGTGAAAAAAGATATAAATTCTAAAATTAACAACTCACATATGAAAAAAGGTACATTTGAATTAAGCATGGAAGCATTAATAAAAATCATCCTCGCTGTTGCAATCCTTCTTGCAGCAATTGGCATAATAAATGTGTTGAGATATGGCTTAAATGATCTTGCAGGAAAGGTATGATTTATTAATCAGTGCATCAATATATCATGCATGGGCCGATTTTCTGGTATCATCTATTTTTGCATTCTGTTTTTTGTCCTTATATTATCTGCTGTCACAGGGACAACATGCAGGACACTAGGCACAAAGATGATGGAGGATGAGAAAGGGAAAGGATATATCGGCTGCGATGTCTATGTCGAAGAAGAGATAGACCTTGAGAACAGCTTTTGCATAAGCGACAAGACACATACTATAAAAAATCTCATCCCTGATGCATACGGCAAGGTGAACCAGTACTATGCTACACTCACAGACTTAGAGATGGATGAGAAGGTGAGCGTCTTTGTTGATATAGCCGGAGAGATCACTGAATGCATGCCGGCACTCAATGTCAGGTGCTCAGATGAGGACGGCTTCAATTATTATACAAAAGGGAAGGCTTATTTCGACAGGATAGAATATGAGGATTACTGCGGACAGGATGGGCAGACTATTGTTGAATATTATTGCATAGATGACACTCTCCTCATCAGCAAGAATGACTGTATCTGCGAGGATGGCGTTTGCCTGAATGAAGATGACCTATATAAGCCTCTGATAGATGAAAAGGATAGGCTAGAAAGAGAGAACATAAAGAAAGAAAAGGTAAACAAAGACATATCAGATGATTACCCTAAAAAATCAATCTTCATTTTCGATATCTGCGACAGCAAGGCATTATGCTGGATAAAGGATGAGATAAAAAGAGATATCCTTTGGCTGATCAACATTTTCTGAAATCATCTTGTCTCAAAGGACCTTTCTCATCTCAAGATGGAAATCAAAGAATCCCCAGTGCTTGTATATCTCATGAGCTTTCTTGTTCTTCGGATACAGTTTTATCGAGGCATATCTCACTCCTTTTTTCTTCATCCACTTTTCTGCATTATCCTTGAACCGGGATGCAAGTCCGGCTCCTCTGAATCTTTCCTTTATATATAGGTCTGAAAAATAGCCAATCTTCTCTATCTCATATATAGGCGTGTTGTTCTCTATGAAACAGATGGAATATCCTGCAATCTCTTTTTCATACGCAATCTGGATGTAAGCGTCATCTTCCAATAGTTTCTTTTGGATGAATTCCCTGAATCTTTCTGCAGCATCAGGCTTTTTCTTCAGGTGTGGTGCGTTCTTTTTTTCTTTTTTTATCATATCTTCATGATGCGCTTCATGAAACTCTATCCATAATCCTAATATCGATTCAATATCTTTTAGGCTAGCCTGTTTTATCTTCATAGACATGTGTATCATCTGTTTTTGTATTAATAATTATTGATTGTATTGCTCTTATTTGGTTCACGAAGAAAGAATTTCTAAGCACCATTGATGAAATTCATCACTATATCAAAGTCACACTAACTTCTTAAAGCACTTCTTTTTTTTCAACTAGATGTTAACTAATACTTTCCTGCATATCCCTTATGTCAATGAAGCGACTGAGAAAGAGATATGGCATAACGGGATAACTTCATGGGATAATTTCCTAGATAAGAGCCCGAATGTCAAGAACAAGGAGCTCATCACAAAATACCTGCATCTCTCAAAGGATAGGCTGAAACAGAATGATCATGAGTTCTTTTCTGGAAGGCTGCTCTCAAAATATCATTGGAGAGCGTATGATGAATTCCGTAGGAACTGCTGCTTCCTTGATATCGAGACAACAGGACTTAGCAAAGAGAGGGATGAGATAACAACTATAGGGTTATATGATGGGAATGAATCAAAGGTATTCATCAATGGACAGACGCTTGACAAGTTCCCTGAAGAGATAAAAAAATATTCTTTCATCGTGACTTTCAATGGAGCGCTCTTTGACATACCTTTCATCAGGGCTAAGATGCCAAACATAAGATTCAACCATTTCCATGCTGACCTGAGGTTTGTGCTAAGCAGGCTAGGATACAGCGGCGGACTCAAGAACATCGAGAAAAAGATGGGAATTGACAGAGGAGACCTTGAAGGGGTCGATGGAAGAGAGGCTGTGAGGCTCTGGAACAGATACAAAAAACATGATGATAAGGATGCTTTAGATAGGCTGATAAAATACAATATAGAGGATGTGAAGAACCTAAAGACCCTCATGGAATTCTCGTATGGACAGATGAAAGAGTCCGCTGGGTTCAAGCAGGATTTAAGCAAGATTTAAATACCTAATCTGCTAGAATCGTTTTATGAAACAAATTGTTTTCATCGGCATGTTTCTACTTATCATCATTTCTTCCCTAGCTTTTCCAAGCATACCTCCGCCGCCATCTATTGGCGGGAGCAATGAGACCGCCAGTGAAACAGGCAATGCAAAAAATACTACAAATAGTATCGAACCTTTGCCAAATGAAGAACCTCAGATGAATGACTCTTTGCCAATCGAGCAACCGGTTGATGAACCGACAGATGAAATCATCGAGCCTGCTGTGCCTGGCCGTAATGAAGAACTGGAGAATGAGATATCTGACCTGAACCAGAGGATTGATGAACTTGAATCAGAAAAGAATGAGGCGGATGCAAAGATTCTAAGTTTTCAGAAGCAGAATGGTTTCTTGAAGATGTCTCTTATCGGCATCATTGCCTTGTTCATTCTAGTCATCTCAATATTGCTGATACGTATGACACATCATAAACCACAGCCTGATTTGCCATCCAATGCACATTCAAATATACAACCTAATGCACAAGCTAATGCTCAATCCAATATACAATCTGACAATAGCGTGAACGTGCAGACATCTAATATACAGACGTATTTCAATACATACATCAAGCAAGGATATACCAGGGAATACTTAGTGGATTATCTGGAAAAGCAAGGATACAAGAAAGAGATAATACTTGATGCGATAAAGGGACTATGATATCATTTGCATATTTCAAGAAGAAATGCTGGCCATACCTATTTCTTGGGATTTTTGCCGTTTTTATTGGCTTTCTTACCTCATTGATTTTCTTCAGGTCGATGATTGGAGTTGCAAGCATATTCTTCACATCGCTGATTGCAATACCTTTCATCAGTTCCCTGCTCATAAAAGAAGAGGATATAGAAGCGTCCAGAGGCAAGAGCTTCATAGAGCGGCATGAGAAAATAATAGATATATTCCTCTATTTCTTCATAGGGTCTTTTTTCGCTTTCTTTGTGATAGGATTATTCAACCCTAATTTCCTTTTCGGAGGGAACATGGAGAATACAGCCATACTGAGGGGCAGTGAGCTTGAAGGATTCCCAAAGATACCAAGGCCGGATATCAAATCTGATGGACAGCCTGCAGCATATATCAACATGAATCAGGTTACATCGATATTCAAGAATAATCTATATGTGATGCTGGTCTCATTTCTCCTATCATTGCTATATGGGGTAGGAGCAATATTTGTCATAATCTATAATGCATCAATATTC
>JAMPXQ010000138.1 GCA_023701075.1 Candidatus Woesearchaeota archaeon | reverse complement strand
GAGAGAGACTTATTATTATCCTATCAATGTAAGGACAGAGCCGCAGATAGCAAATGTCGAAGTTTCTATCATCTATGAGAACAAGACCATAAACCGTGAAAAAGTCAGTTTTGAGATCAAGCCCTATTCTGAATTCGTCATAAAGGAAGATACCTTGAAAGAGCTATTCAAGGAGACGACAGATTATGTGCTAGTTAATGACGGAAATATAAGGAAAAAGGATTCTCTTATCGTCAAAGTAGGATTTTTTGACAGGTTTTTCATCCAATATTCACCTGAGCCTACAGGCAGAGGGAATAATTATATTAAATGGGATTTTGAGCTTAAGCCTGATGAAGAAGGAAGAGTCACAGTGATTTTCAATTACAGGCCGTTCTTCTATGTAGTGCTCTTGATATTGCTTTCATATCTCATGTACTATCTTTTCAGGAGCCCGATACTCCTAAAGAAAGAAGCATTGGTCATGGGTTCGACAAAAGAAGGGATATCTGAACTTAAAGTTCTAATCCATGTGAGGAACAGAAGTCCGGAGCTTGTCGAGAAATTGGCTCTCACAGACCTTCTGCCTTCTATAACTGAACTTGGGAAGGATATCCATATAGGAAGCATAACCCCTACAAAGATACTTAGGAATGACAAGAAAGGTACGCTTGTCAAATGGGAGCTTGAAGCGCTTGAACCATTAGAGGAGAGGATAATAACCTATAAGCTCAAGACAAAGATAATAATTGTAGGTGGATTGACTCTGCCTAGGGCAAGGATAAAGTTCAAGACTAAAGATTCTGAAAGAACAGTGAAATCCAATAAGGCCAGGATCGAGAAGGCCATAGAGTGATCTATTCATAATAAAAAGTATAATTTATATATTCTTTTTAAACCCTTGAAGCTTATGCTGCTCAAGTATGAAAACCTCATGTTCAGTGAAGCTGAGGATAAGGTCAGGGTCCTTTTCCTTAAGATATATTATTTTTACATGGACAGAAAAGAGCTTGAGAAGCTTGGGCTCCTTGAAGTGCAGCGAGATACCCTGGTATTCAAGGATTCAAAGAAAGAGCAGAATCTCAAGCAGAAGTTTGAATTCATGCTCTCGAACGGATTTTGCAACCTCATCAGTACCATAAATGGCAAGCCTACTTTCTATGTGCATAGGAACAGCGGCATCCCTCTCATAGGAACAAATGAATTCGGCGTCATCGACAGAGGGACCAATACTATTGAAGTGAAACCGCTCACAACATGCAATATAGACTGCATATTCTGCTCAGTGGACCATCTGAAGCGAGGAAGCGATTTTGTTGTCGAATGCGACTATCTTGTTGATGAACTGAAGAAAGTGGTAGAAATCAAGGAGAATCGCGTAAATATCCACATCGGCAGCCAGGGAGACCCTTCACTTTATGGGGACCTTGTAAGGCTTGTCAGTGAAATACGGAAGATAAAGCAGGTCAATGCAATCTCCATGGTCACAAATGGGCTTTTAATCAATAAGACAATGGCTGATAAGCTGATTGAAGCAGGGATGACACACTTCCATATCTCCCTTCATACTATGGACCAGGAGATGGCTGATAAACTGGCCAATGCAAAGTATCCAGTGAAGAATGTGATTGAAGTGTGCAAGCATATAGTGAAAAAAGCGCACCTCTTGATCGTCCCTGTCCTTGTACCTGGGATAAATGATAAGGATATTGAAGAGGTGATAAAATTCGGGAAAGAGATAGGGGCTGACTTAGGTGTGCAGAATTTCCTTGAATATGATTTCGGGAAGAAACCGGCAAGTCCTATACCTATGAAGCTTTTCTTCAAGAAGCTGCATGACCTTGAGGAGAAACTGGATGTCAATCTTACAAAACTCACCACTGACCTGGAATTCAAGCAAGACAAAAAGCTTGAGAAGCCTTTCAGGAAGGGGGATGTCATTGAAGTCGAGATAAAGGCTGAGAGCAGGCTTCCTAATTCAGTCATCGGGGTGAGCAGAGGGAGGGTCATAACAATAATTAATTGCAGAAGGACCGGAAGAGCCATGGTCAGGCTTATAAGGGATAAAGATAATATATTTACAGGAGTCCTTGCGTAGTCATTCTTTATTGAGCTGTTTTGAAATCTTTGAGATATATCCTTTGATTGCTTCACTGTCCGGGTGACCTTGTCTTAATGCAAGCTTGAACATCCTGAGCGCAGGTTCAAGCTTCTTATGCATCAAGAGCAGCTTTGCCATGTTGCTGCAGAGGGAATGGCTTCTGTAGCCGGATTCATAGAGCTTCTTATAGATTGAATATGCTTTCTGGTATTCCTTTAGTCTTATGTGGCATTCTGCAGCCACTTCCAATGAATTTTCCCTGTTATAGCCCATATCTGCTGCTTTCAGGCTGTATTCCAGCGCCTTTTCATAGTCTTTTAGGAAGCTGAAATATACAGCTGCTGCTTTTGAATAAAGCCTTCCGTCTTCTTTTATCTTTAGGTTTTCCTCTGCTATCTGAAGGTATTTGAGCTGTCGTTCTTTTAAGGTGTTTTGTTTTTTCTCGTCATAGTAATGATGTATCGGTAGTTCTAGTGTCTTTAGTTTCAGATTGTTCTTTTTTGCTGTTTCAATTGCCGATTCATGGACAGGGCCACTGAAAAATATATCTTTCTTGTTCTTGAAAACTCTTAATATAGGGTTCCTTACGAATCCTTTGTAACCTTTACTTTCATCATATTTTGGATCATCTGTAATCTTTACCCACTTTTTGTTTGCCATGTCATCTGAATAGTTCCTTTGGATGAGACGATAGCCTTCATAATCTTGTTCTTCCAGCTCTTTTTTAAGCCTTAACATGTCTTTTACTGAGATTATCTCATCAGCATCCAGGACCAAGATCCAGTCTTTAGTCGCTTTTGAGAGCGAGAAGTTCCTTGCGTCTGAGAAATTGTTGTTCCAGGTGAAATCAAAGACGCTTTTTGTATATCTTTTTGCTATCTCTTTTGTCTTATCAATAGAACCGGTATCAACTATGATTATTTCATCAACAAAGTCTTTGACAGAGTCAAGGCAGCGCCCTAAGTAATCCTCTTCATCTTTTACAATCATACATAAAGAGATTCCCATCAAGCAGAAAGATATTGTCTTAGTTTATAAAAATAAAGAAAAAAGGAAAAAATTTTCCTTATACCTTGTTCACTTTAAGGTCTGCGAGGTTTGTTGAAACAACCTCTACTTCGTCGCCTTCTAGACCGTATTTACCGTAGTCTGCAAGGACGTATGAAGCGCCTCTTGTGTCTTTTGCACTGTAACCTGCAACTAGTAGTGCTGCTTTGCCGCTTCTTGTGAAGTACTTAACCATAGCTTTTCCTTCTTCGAAACCTGCTGCACAGTCTGCTGGGTTGCTCATTACTTCAGCTGCAATTGTGTTTGCGCATGGTCCACCGACGATAACCATGTTCTTTGACATGCTTTCTGCGTCTGTGTCCAATACAGCTAGACCAACTTCGAATGGGTGCACGTTGAATGCATCTCCACCTGATGATGTTGAACTAACAGTTGCTGTCAAAGGTGTGACGAATATCTCCGCAAAGGCATCCTCTTCTGGGTGCTGCATTGTGAAGCTT
>JAMPXQ010000137.1 GCA_023701075.1 Candidatus Woesearchaeota archaeon | reverse complement strand
TTCAATGGAAGGATAATCGACTTTTATCTTGAGCAGGAACCTGTCTGTCTGAGCTTCCGGAAGCGGATAGGTGCCTTCCTGCTCTATCGGGTTCTGTGTCGCAAGGATGAAGAAAGGCTTTTCCATCGTATAAGTAGTCCTTCCTACAGTGACTTGCTTCTCCTGCATCGCTTCAAGGAGAGCAGCCTGTGTCTTAGGCGTGGCCCTATTTATCTCATCGACAAGGACGATGTTTGCAAAGATAGGCCCTTTATGGAAAGTGAAATCCCTCTTGCCATCCTTTTCCTCAAGAACATATGTGCCAGTGATATCGGTCGGCATGAGATCAGGTGTACTCTGGATCCTTGAGAAATTAAGGTCCATGATATCAGCCATGGTCTTGATCATGGTGGTCTTCCCTAGGCCTGGATAGCTTTCCAAAAGCGCATTGGCATCGCACATTATCGCTATCAGTATCTGCTTGATAATGTCATCTTGGCCTACAATCACTTTTTTCAGTTCCTTTAGCACATCATCAAATTTCTCTTGGACTTCTTTCATATCATAAACACCTCAACGTAGTTTTCCTAAGCAGGCAGAGGTTTATATAATTGTCGAAATAAAAAAATATTGAGGATTGATAACAGATATAACTTCTGTGAAGATTAATCAGGCAAAGATGACAACTTCGCAGTAATCAATTATTTTAATGCTCTCCAAAACATTTAAAAAGCAGTGCTTCATTCACATGCAAAGTGCTTCATTATGGCTAAGCTTATGCAGCGAAAAACCAAGCACATACGGAGGGAAAAAAATGAGCTATTTCGAAGATGAAGACGAAGACTATGATGACTTTGACGACACAGACAGTGATGATGATAATGATGATTATGATGATGATGACTCTGAAGGAGAGGACAAAGACGAAGACTGGTAAGTCTTCTTGATTATTTTTTTTAAGAAAAAATGGCAGGCTTCAAGGAACTCAAGGTGAAATGCATTGAATGCGGCAACGAATTCAAGATAGTCACGACTGACGACTTTGACGCCTCACAGTATGTCTGCAACCGCTGCAACTTAGGCGGAGATGTAGATTTTGACGACGATTAGGCAATTCTTGTTTCATTGAGAGGCTTATCTTTTTATCAATAGTGATTATCAATAAATATAAATCCTAGTGCCTCATTAAAATTTGAATGCTAGACATATTCTACTATGAAAATAAAGAAGTGAAGAAAGCAAATTCCCTCTCTGAAGTTAAAGGAAAACTTGCTTGGGTGGACGTCACAAATCTCAATGAGAAGGAAGCAAGGGAGCTTGCAGAGGCATTTGAACTGCACCCATTGACCATTGAAGACATGACGAAATGGGATACCAGGATAAAGATAGAAGAATTCCCGGATTACCTATATTGCGTCTTCTATTCAATAAAAGATACAAAGAAATCATTCCTTCTAAGGGAGCTTGATTATGTGATCGGAAAGAACATAATAATAAGCAGCCATCAGGAAAGCGCTCTATGGGAGCCTCTCAAGAAAGATTATGAGAAGATGAAGTATCTTTTTGAGAAAGGGACAGATTTCTTCTTCCATTATCTCATGGACCATGAGATAGATAATTTCTTCCCGGTCATAGATATCCTAAACGAGCAGATTGAAGACATCGAAGAGAACATCGTGAAAAAGCCGCAGACTAAGGATCTCTCAAGGATACTTCATCTCAAGAAAGAATTCAGGAGGATAAAGAGGATCGGCTTCCAGCAGAGGGAGAAGATCTCATTCTTGGCAAAGAACGATTATAAGTACATCTCCCACAAGTCAAGGCCATATTTTCGGGATTTATACGATCATGCAATCCGGGTCTCAGATGCGATAGATAACCATAGGGATGCAATAAGCGAAGCATTTGACGCATACATGTCTGCAGTCAATAACAGCATGAACGAAGTCATGAAGATGCTCTCAGTCTTTGCGACGATAGCTCTTCCAATGACTGTGATTTCCGGCATATTTGGGACTAATTTTGAATTCCTGCCATTCGCCCATCTAAGGTACGGCTTTTGGACAATGGTCGGGATGATGTTCATATTCAGTACAGGCATGCTCTACATGTTCAGGAAGAAAGGATGGATATGATAAAAGGATAAAGTAGGAATTTCTATTTTTTGGATTTGAGAAACTAGTTTTATATATAAGCTGATTTAACCAAGATAAAACATATCAGAAGGTGATTAGATTGAATATCAATAATGCTTTAACACACAATCAGGTATATGAAGAGATGCACAATTTAGCAAAGGAATTGGCAGATTATGTCGTAAACTCTAATGCAGAACTGCTGAAAGGGATGGAATTCCTAAGGTTGGATGCTGGCATATACGGCCGAGGATGGTGCGCAGATTTTGCTGCAGATATAAGGGTAGGTGTCAATGGTTTTTCAGCTTACAGAGAGACTGCTTTTAGCATCGACGTACCAAGTTTTGAAGAAGATGGAATAGCAGATCTCACGATTGATATCAGAAGTCCTAGAGTAGACTCGCTGTTCACAACTGAGAACGCAGGACTAAACAGGATACTTGCTAAATATGAGACCAGACTCAATATCCAAAATGTGAAGCTTGCAAAGCATTATGGGACCGTCTGATCCACCTGATAATTTTATTCTATTTATTATAGATAGCCTATGCAGTTAGATTTCTAAACCTACAACCAAGATTTATGCGTAGTGCCATCGATTCAGTAAACTTTATAAAGCACTTATATTTCCATAAGGCATAAGTTTTCCCGAAGACTACTTTATGTAGGAGGGTAGTGTGAAAATGGATGAAAAAAGATTATTTGATGCTGTCAAAGAATTAAGGACTTCTGAAAAGAAAAATTTCAAGCAGACTGTTGACTTGATTGTCAATTTGAAAGGTCTTGACCTAAAGAACCCTGATCATCAGGTAGAGTTCTTTGTCGAGCTTCCAAAAGCAAAAGGGAAGAAGACAAAAGTATGCGCGTTTATCGGCCCAGAACTGGGAGATTCTGCTAAAGCGAACATGGATACTGCAGTTCTCCAGCAGGATTTTGATAAATTTGACAAGAAAGCATCAAAGAAACTGGCAATGGCCCATGATTTCTTCATAGCACAGGCAACAATCATGCCAAAGGTAGCAGCAGCATTCGGTAGGGTCCTAGGACCAAAAGGAAAGATGCCAAACCCAAAAGCAGGATGTGTAGTTCCTCCAAACGCAAACCTCAAGGTTGCATATGAGAAGCTGCAGAAGACTGTTAAGCTTTCATGCAAGAAAGCGCCGATCATGCAGACAATTGTAGGGAATGAAGAAGCATCTGATGCAGATTTGGTAGAGAACATCAAGTACATACTAAATAACATTGAACACCATATGCCTCAGGGCATCCACAATATGAAGAATGCTTATGTGAAATTCAGCATGGGCAAGCCAGTAAAGGTAATGTAAAATGACTCATGTTTCCGAAGACAAGAAAAAAGCAGTGCAAGAGATTGTAGAGCTGATCGAGAGCTACCCGGTCATCGGCGTAGTGAATATGGTCAATCTTCCTACAAAGACTGTTGCACAGATGAGAGCAAAATTAAGGCAGACAGGCA
>JAMPXQ010000136.1 GCA_023701075.1 Candidatus Woesearchaeota archaeon | reverse complement strand
TAGATTATATTTCTTCGTTCAATGAACGGTTCTAACCAATTAGAATCAGGGATAAATATTGATTTTCCATAGGTAGATGGAAGATAACATATATCTCCTGCAACTAATGGAAAACCATCTAAACCAGTTTTCACGTAAGGTTGAGCAGTTGGGTTCAATAAGATATAATCAACATCATGATGTTCTCTTTTTTGAGAGATAGGAACATTGTCTTCAGCTAGCTGAATTTCTGTTGCCCAACCGCCTGCAATTATAAGACTATCTAGAATCTGTTTATTGTTCTCTAGAAATTCACCGAATCCTATTTCAGCATTTACACTATCAGCACCCATTTATTATTAATAAGTAGTTACATTATATAAATATAACTATTTATTTCCTATCTGATCTGTTTAGGCTAATCTCATTCCTGACTGCCC
Organism: Candidatus Woesearchaeota archaeon; assembly: GCA_023701075.1. Lineage (GTDB taxonomy): Archaea > Nanobdellota > Nanobdellia > Woesearchaeales > GW2011-AR15 > GW2011-AR15. The sequence goes on along the minus strand of JAMPXQ010000136.1, from coordinate 3,173 downwards.
AAGAAAATGTTTGAATCGACTCCTGCTAGTTCCACCAGGCAGTTAGTCCAGGAACAATAGTTCTAACAACAGAAATATCAACATATATTCTAGTTAAGTTAACATATATAGGCAAATCCTTTTGCTATTAAACTCAGTTCCATAATTAGTTAATTAAAGCTAAAACCAGCACTTCATAAAACCTATTTATAATCCCGCCAGATATGTTTGCACTTTTCGCACTTGAAGAATTTTGTCGCAGGCTCATCGCTCGCCCTTGTCTGTATCTCCCAGAAATATGCCCTGGGATGCGCGCATTTAGGGCACTCCTCATCCTCAAGGGAATTTACTTCTATCTCTTCAGTGATATTTATCTCTTTTTGGCTCACAGTCTCTTTTATGGAATTGGAATCGTTCTTTGCGATCTTCTCATTGTAGCCGCATGCGCATGCATAGAACACTTTCTCTTCCTCTTTCTTTGGAAGCAGGAGGCTTCCGCATTTAGGGCAGAATTTCAATTGAACAGCCTCCCTAGTGTAGTATCAAGCTTGAGGAACCTCAAGAGATCGACAAACCATATCTTGACATTGCCAAGGAAAGGTATCCTTAGTGCAGCCTTCCCAACTAGCAGGTCTTCAGATATCGCAGATTCAAAGCTGTATGAATTCTCATTATGGTCTCCCTTGGTCTGGAAATAGTATTTTCCATCGACCTGCCATTTGTTGATGACCCTATGGATTATAGGATCCCTCTGGTTAGCGACGAATACGATGACATCCCCTATCTTTATCTTCTCTGGATCCTTGCCGAAAAGCACCATTATGTCTCCGGTATTGAAGCCTGATTTGAAAGGGAATCTCTCAAACTCTTCTTTTGTCAGGTTATATGGCTCATAGAACCCGCCGCATGTCTCCCAGAAGAAATCAAAATTATTTTTCTTCTTCTCAGTGAAACTGTTTCCGCATATCTGGTAATGGTTAGGGTCATATGCCTTGCATACCATCCTGCCATCGAAATATCTTTCATATGCGACACAGGGATGGACAGTCTTATGTTCCATGCTTCCAGAGACTACAGCGACTACCGGATGCGAAGTCCCAAAGACAAACCCTAGTCCAGGATAGATGACAAACTTGATGAGTATGAATGCAAGCACTATATTGACTATCCAGCTGAGGAGAGAATCATCATCCCAGATGAAATACCAGACCTTCTGCCAGGTCGTCTTGAGCTCTTTCTTGCTCTTCTTCGCATTCTTCTTGAACATCAAGCCATTGCAACAAATGATGTTATATAAACATTGTGGAAATGGCGGCTCTGTCCTGAATCTCACTCTGTTCAAAGCAGCAGCAAGTTTTTTGATGTTAGAATTATAAAAGGCCATCTCCGTAGGAGCCTTCCCTCTGGCCTTGATAAATGTGATTTTTACAGAAAACTTGCAAATTGCTGCTAAATTCAGGACAGAGCCGGAAATGGCAGAGGTATCTTTAGAAAAGCTCTTATATACCTGAGTTTCTCTTAGGGGTTATGGAATTTTGCCCTGGCTGCGGAAAGAAGAGTGCTGGTATCTGCAGAGATTGCAGGCCGGTCAAGGAGATAAGAGCGAAAGAGATAGTCCTAAAAGTATGCAGCAGGTGCGGCAAGCACTTCAATACGAAGATATGGGTCGCGGGAGACCTCAAGAATGCGCTTGAGAAGCTTGCAAGGAATGCCATAAGAGAAGACATCTCAAGCATATCCTTTGAGATACCACAGCTCAAGCATGGGAAGAAAGAAGAGATTCCCCTAAAGATCATGAGCGAAGAAGATGAATTTGTCATCCCTTCAGCCATAGAAGTGACCTACTGCGATACATGCAGGAAGCATGGAGGATATTATGAAGGTGTCCTGCAGCTGCGAGATCTTTCCGAAGAGATGATAGATTTTGTGAAAGAATATTGCCATCAGAACAGCATCCATATCTCAGATGAGGTCAGCCAGGAGCATGGGATGGACCTGAAATTATCTGACAAGAAGAAACTGCAGAACCTCGGGCAGGAGCTCCAGAAGAAGTTCGGCGGGACATTGAAAGTGAACGCGCAATTGTTCACAAGGAACAGGCAGACAAGTAAGGATGTGTATAGGCTGCATGTCTATTATGAAGCGCTGGATTTCAAGGTAGGGGACGCTGTCTTTGCAGAAAACAAGCTTCTCATGATAAAAAGCATAGGTAAGACCATAGCTGGGCTAGACCTTTTCACAGACAAGAAAGTGAATATAATATTGAAAGGGAAAGATTATGAGGTGCTAAAGCCGTTCAAGACAAAGGTATCCAGGATATATCCGAAAGTAGAGATACTGAACGAAGATTACCAAAGCATCCCGATAAAAAATACAAGGGATGTGAAGCTTGATGAGAATGTGAAGGCAGTCAACTACAAAGGCTCATATTATCTCTTTTAGCCTCTCTTTCTTATAATCTTCCAATATGTCTTTTATCGTGTCTTTCTTCCTTAGCGCTCTTTGCTCTCTTTCTATCTCTTCTTCATCTGCCAACGCAAAATACTTGTTCTTGTCTGTTGAGATGTCTTTTATCACATCAATCCCGTTTATAGGCTTAGGTGCACCTGTCATGACAACGCATCCCTTTATCTCCTCAAGGACGCCTTGGCTGATTATTCCTATATCCTCTATATATAATATATCTCTCTTCCTTATATCCAGCAAGTCTCTTTTTAGGGCATATTCATCGCTTCCAAGATTCTTCAGTATCTTCACTATCCTTTTGCCGTCGCTTTTCATGATGAATCCATTGAGCTTTTCTATTATGCTCTCCTTATGCATATTGTCTTTCTTCAGTTTCCGATTCTTGCCCTCAAGCACCAATGCCCTCTGTTCCTTGAAAGATATTATATTCTTGAGTTTCCCAGGGATATCTATCTTCTTGTCCCTTAGCATCTCATTCTCTTTTTTTAGCTGGCTGTTCTCTTCTTCAAGTTCCCTAATGGTCTCCTTGAGTGCAAGGTTCTCAAGATATTCCTTGCTTACTCTAGTCTGCACATGACGTATCTTTATGACCGGTTCAAATTTCACTTCCTCTCTGGTCAGTTCAGCGAATGAATCAGCAAGGTTTCGCTCTTCCATGATTGTCTTTATGATGAGTGCATCCTCCACATCTTTCCTGCCGTTGTCTTCGCAAAGCCTCTTCGCTTTTT
>JAMPXQ010000013.1 GCA_023701075.1 Candidatus Woesearchaeota archaeon | reverse complement strand
CATATCTGCAAAATAGATACCCTTTGAAACTTCTGTCACGTTTCCGCCAACTGTCTTAAAATCATAGGTGCTGTTATCCGGAAGAGTCACTGTGAGATTGACATCTGCGCCGGTAACAAGGTAACCTTGCTTGTCCAGCACTATCATCGTGAATGATGCAGTCTCTCCCGGATGATATATCGGCTTATCTGTATTCACTGTCGCAAGACCGACCTCTGCAAATCCAGGGTCTGCTGCTGAAAGTTCCACTGTATAATTCTCTCCCGGTGTAAGGAACTGCACGAATTCCCACTTGCCTTTGCAGTGCTGCAATGTAAAATTCCAGTCCCTGCATTTCAAGAGCTGGCTGCCTTCTGCTGTGACTTTCATGCTTGCTGATTCAAATGCAAGAGCAGAAGGATCAATCGCATATGCCTTCTTCACTTCCTTGTCGCTGATGCCTGTCGCTTTTGCACTGACTTCTTCAAGACCAAGATTGAACTCAGTCGTATCAAGGCCTGTGAACTGCAGCTCTGTTATACCTGAAACCTCTGGGTAGAACGCAATATCTACTGATTCTTTCCTAAGCTTCAGGCTGCCTTTCCCTGTGATGTTCTCTGCCTTCCTTGCTTTCACTTCATATGCCAGGTTTGCCCTAAATCCCCTGCTGTTGCGTATCATGAAATCAGAAGATACTGTATTTTCCTTAGTCGTGTCTTCCATAGGGAAAACACCTGATGAATCCCGTGAGATGACATCGAAAGACTGCTCAAATATCGTCTTCTCTCCTTCTTTTAGGAGCACCCTATAATTCCCTAGATCTACCGGGAGGAAGTGCAGCTCTTTTTTTGGGCTGCTCAGATAAGAATATCTCTTGAGCCCCTGGACTATCTCTATTGAATGCGACTCTCCTATCAATGTATCATTGAATAATATTATCACTTCTTCCTCTGTGAAATATTGATTTTTCTCTACCTTGAAATATGCCTTCTTCTGCATGTCCCCAAGGACAAAAAATGATTTGCTCTCAAGAAGCTTTCTTCCACTATAGATGTTTATCCTGTATGTCCCTGATTCTGTCGGCTTATATGAAAGCTCCGGCTGAGGATTTAGATACTTTAAGACTGAAGATGGTGTCAGTATATCTACACTCACATCTTCCATGCGCTGCATGTTCAATCTGATCCTCATGAGTTCCCCAAGCCTATACTCTTTCTTATCTAAAGATATCATGCTTGAATTTGCGAATATGGCTGCAATGCCTGCTGCTACCACGACAAACAGAACAATCCATGAACTTAGGTGCATCTTCATTGGAACATCACCCTGCCCATGAGCTCTGAACGGATATCGTTTATCAGTTCGTAATATTTCTCAGAAGAATACAGTATGACATTATCTACAACAAGCGATGGAGTCTTTAGGATGCTGGACTGGAAATCCTGCACGCTATAGAAGACCAGATTGAATCTCTTGAGCGACTTTGCCTGTTTTTTTATCGCCTCTGAATCATAGATATGGTCAAGAACAAAATAGATGCTCTTCTCCCTTGAGAATATAGTATATATCCTGAACTTTTTCTGCAGTAGGATAAGCTCAGACTCAATATTCTTTTTCACATCCTCTTTCTTCTGGGAGCCGACCAATGAAAGGAGGGCGACTGCTTTTGAGCTCTCTAGGTTTATTGAGCACATGCAGCTCTTACCTATCTGTTTCTTCTGCAGGACGTCTTCTTTTATGAGGGAATTCACGATGCCATTTATGTGGGGGTAGGCCTTGTTCAATATCTTAGAAATACGGTTTATGGATAGAAGCTGAGTGATATCCCTACTAAAGACGCCGATTATCTCCTGCTCTACCTTGCCTGCTACAATCACTTTAGCTTCTGACCCACAACTATACTTTTTTAAGTATATATTAGTATATAAAGCTTTTGATTTCTCGACTAAAATAAAAAAGCCATTATATTAAAAAAAATATAATGATGTATGAAATAAAATATTATTAGAAAATCAAGACAAATCCAAGTAGAAATCTGACTGAATGATCAGCTGTTTTAGGATAGCGCTAGGACTAGCAAAAAACCCTATAAACATACACCCCCTATTACTGATAGTTTGTGGTCATCTAAGGTTTATAAATATTTCTAAATGTGTGAAAAAACAGATAGAATCTAAATGAATAAATTAGACTTGCCAGATCAATCCAGTTTGGAGAGTATCAAAGCCATCTCATCGTAATGCTTCTTCACTATCTTCTCTGAACGGAAATTCTTTGAATATGCTGCAAGAGAATCGCATACATTTTGCAGGTCTTTTTTTGTTGGGGCATCAAAATCTCCGCCTGTCTCTTCAAACCGCTTCTTTATCTGGAGTTCCACATTCATCTGCTTCAATCGATTTAATCCTGACTTATCCATATCCTCATGAGAGATGAACTCATCGATGACTTTCTTATGCGCTGCCGTAAAACACTTAATGAGCGCATCCCTTGCCATCAGAGGCGTCACTTTCTTTGAAGCATCAATACCATACAGCATAGTCATTTTACAGTATTGTTAATTAATATACCTTTCTGTCAGCCTGTTTTTTTGTACGTTCTGTCCCGCCTGTTCTACTATGACCCTACTCTTTAGAGCAACCAAACATATTTAAATCACACCGACGTTAATCATTGCATGGATCTGAAATCCGAGATCATTTCTGTCCTCAGCCCAATATTTGGAGAAAGCGTAAGAAATATGATAGAGGATAATTATGATTCTAAGAATCCATCTGAACTCATAGAGATGGCGCACCATATGATCACAGGGTATATGGGTGAAGAGAACGCCAATAGGCTTTTAGATAAGATAATAAAGAAATATCCTAAGCTGGAAATCAAGGTGCACTAAGAAAATGGAAAAAGACAAAAAAGTAATCATCATCCTGACAATATACCTGGCTTTCATCAGCCTCATCTTCTTCAATGAGAATATGTCCGGTGAATATAACTCTCTGATGCGAGACATAATAAAATATACCTCTCCGTCTATCGCAATCTATTTCGGATACAGTGCCATAAAATATTTCAGTGCCAAGACCACAATGGGAAGATGCGCACTCTTCATCACTCTTGCGGCAGCATCCTGGTTCATCGGAGATTTCCTATGGACAGTGGTCTTTGAGGATGCTGTTGTCTCTATTGCAGACATCCCTTATCTAGGTGGATACCCACTCTTGCTTATAGGGATCTTCTTTGCCATAATGTCAGTCAACCCTGAATTCTTTTCAGACTGGAAAAAACTCACGACATACATTGTTGTAGCCGTCACTGTTGGCATAATATATTTCAATGTCCTCCCTGCCTCTTGGGATGGCAGCGTAAGCGTCATCGAGAATATTGCTACTTTTGGCTACCCCATCATGGACCTCATCCTCATGCTCGGCATCATCCTCTTGCTCTCGCTGACCCTCAAAGGCAACTACAAGATTTCTTGGATATTCATAGGCATAGGTGCTATAATATGGTTCATAGGAGATATATACTATGCAATGAATTATGAGATATTCTCCTCCGGGACATGGATAGACCTCACATGGAACAGTTCATATGTATTCATGGGGATCGGTCTCTTCTACCTGAAATACAATGCCGAGAAGCTGCTAAACAGCGCAATGGATTTCAAGCAAAAAAGAAAAGGAACTAAAGCTAAAGCTCAATAACCTTATCTACAAACATGTTGAGGTCTTTTATGAGCTCTTCAGAATCTTCCTTGAATGCCAAAAAGACCAGCTTCTTCCCAAGAACCCTTATCTTTGTTATCAGATTATGGACGAATTTTATGACTGTCCCTATGTCCTGATATACCATAAGTGTCGAGATAGTGTCAAAAAAGATTATCTCGCAGTTGTTCTCTGATGCAAGCGAACTGAATGACAAACTTAAGTCTGTGAGTGATGTTGGGCTTGCCACAAAATAGCAATTATTGACTATAGGCGGAGCCTGCACTGTCGCAGTTATTGCATCTACAAAAAACACCTCTTTTGGATTGATGCCCTTTTTTTCAAGATCTTTACAGATCGTGGCGTACGGCTTATTGACTGTCACATATCCTAAAGTCCCTAGACCGCTAAGCCCATCATGTATGTCCCCTACAACAGAAAGATATTTTGATTTCGATGTGACCATCAAGATTATCTGGCCTGATGCCAACTCTGCCTTCATATCCATCATCAATCTAAAGAATGCGCAATTTATTAACCTATTGGTTGATGACATTCTCAAGAATTTAGTTTATTATCCCAGAGTCATAACGAAGGTTTAAATGCTGGACATCTTAACAATGCATATGTGCTGGCTGAAAGTCGTCTCAATGAAGGAGCAAAACCCTCAGAAAATGATGAAAATGATTCCTAAGGAGAAATGCTGCATCGTGCTCCTTGAGAATTTCTACACTGATTTTACCTATAACGACAGATTCTTTTTCTTAGATGCATTGAGCAAAAGGAAAGGTTCATCTGCCATGAGTAACTGCATCCTTTTAGACAGGCCAAGCATCAATGAAATAAAAGCCAGCATCAATATTGCCATCAATGACCATGGATGCAACGCAATTTCAATCGATAACATATTCGCCCTCCTTTCATATCATAGGAGAGATGAGATACTCCTTTTTGTAAATGAAGTAAAATGCATGGGCCAAAAAAGCATGCTCTTTAACATAGCAAGAAACCTCAATAGCGATGAAGAAGCCAGGATGTTCCAAGACCTAAGACTCATAGCTGATGAAATAATCATGACACTATGAAAACCTATAAAATAGAGATTACTTAAGTCCATAATCCTGTATTCATACAGCATTTCCTAGTCTGAAGATTCACGAAAAGCAATATTAATTTGGCGCATAATTAGTATATTATGCATTCCAATTCAAAAATGAGTCAAAAATACCCTAAAATAAAGCTGAATGTTTTTAGATTATAAGAACTGCTGAATCAGTTTTACTTCATCCACAGACTACTGCACTTTGTTTTTTCGTATTTCCCTTATGAAGGTATTAAAGAGATATCCCATATCTTCCTGGCTGGATGACCTCGTTTGGGTCCCATGCTTTCTTAAGGGCAGATAAAGCTGCTTGCTTCCCATCAGAATATCTAATGATACCCAAATTCCCTTGTCCTTGTATACCTAACCTATACGGCAGAATCCCGAGTTTTGCAAGCCTAATATTCAAGGATTCATATAACTGATGCGCTCTTTCTACTTGATAAGCATCGGTCCTATCAAAATGGATACTCATTATCCCTGTTACTGTATCTGGTGTTACAAGATTCAATGTTATTGGCAATTCAAATCCATACTCATCATAAAGCTTCCTTGCTTCATAAAGCATCTTCTCTACATTACGTTCTGTCGCTTTGACAACAGGTGCATACCACATAAGACCTGCATCATGAAGACTATCTACTCTCCATTTGATATAGGATATAGTAGATGGCGGTATACCTTTTGACATATTATGCATTAATTTATAAGTGTCCAGCTTGCCTACTACATCAGCTAGGTCCTCCGGGGTGGTCATGCCAAATGCAGACCTTAGCATCCTGACAGTAGGGACTGCCATCCCTAAAGTCATCTTATTCATATTGAGCAGCAGCCTAATCATGTCCTGGGTTGTCGTAATGCCTTTGTCAGAAAAAAATTGCAGTTCTCCGAGTCTTCCAATCTCCTTTTGGACAACTCGTTTTTTTATTGAAACTTCATCTTTCATGCCATACACTGAACCAAAGACCGTCCAAAGCCCTATTGACTCCTCGCCCAATATCTCTCTTGCATGCTCGTTTGTTATCAACCGACCATCATATTCAGGCGGACAATCCCAGAAGGTCACTAACGATCTTAGTGCGTTTGCTGTCCTTCCGATACCCGGAACTATTTTTTTATACCTAAAATCCCTCAATTTTGCAAGGACTTCAAAAAGATTCCTTTCATCATTCACCCTGAGCATGAAAGATTCAAAATAATCCGGCTTCCTGAAAAGATCCATCTGGATGGCAGTGACTATCCCAAAATTCGACTGTATCAATGCACCTGAGACATCTGGACCTAATCCCGGAAAAGTGCCTGTATTAAACACTGTGCCATTCCCAAGAACCACTTCTACACCTGTAAAATTAGTCCTTCTATTCCCAAGCTCGCTTATCCCAAACCCGCCTTCCATTGTGTTTCCTATTATGCTCCCTTCCGGTCCTATACCTGAACAATCCATAAGCCAATCTGCATCATGATCCTGAAGATACTGCATTATCTGGCCTTGCGTAACACCTGCTTCAATTACCACCTGGCCAAAATCATTGCTGAACTCCCTTATCCTATTCATCCTGCTTAGGTTCACAATGAACTGATCATCTGAAATAGGGAGCATGTCTCCATAACCTATGTTCTTACCTGCACTTATTGGGTGCAACTTTAACCCATACTCATTCGCAATAAGAACAATCTTTTGGACTTCTTCTCTCGAACCGGGATAAAGAATCCCTTGGATGACACGTTCCAACCCTAATGTATTCACAGACACCTGATTCAACGAATCCTCATCGGTCACCACATATCTGCCCCCTATGGCATTCCTTAAAGTTGTTAGATAGCTTCGCATCGTTTCACCCTGATTACATCTTCATAGTCCCTGAATTCATCTTAAACGCCTTGAATAAGAAATGATTATCTTTTACTAGAGGATCATCCTTATCCCATTGATCTACCGGTTTTATCATGAATTCGCAGTGCTGATTCCCTTTAGCTATGCAGGAAGTCTCGATACAGACAACCTCTTTCCCTAACACATACTGAAGGCATCCTGCCCAACCTCCAGCATTCCAGTAATCTACTGGTGTTTTTGAGAATCCATATATATTCCTATATCCTTCAGCATAGGGAGAATTCATCTTGACAATGAAAACACCTCTGTCAAAATCCATACGTACCCAAGTAACTTTCCCATATCCCAGCAATTCAAACTGACCTGAACTGAACTCCAGCAAATCTTTCTTATTTTTGTAAGTTTTTGCGTATCCGAACTTCTCACCGGTCATCTTCACTCCGAAATTCGCCTGGAATTTCTCTGTAAAATAGCTTATTTTTTTCTGCATCTCATCACTGGACGCTTCTCCTATCAGCTTATCCTTTAATACTGCGCCCTCTATAGGATTGAGGAAGCATGTGTGGCCCCATAATGTCACTCTTCCCTCCTCATGTTTCAATGCATCAAACAGATGCACCTTCTCTATGACTTTTTCAGTTGATTTCATCTTCTTAACCTCATAGCTTCATTGCCAATCTTTCGTACATATCATGGATCTGTTCAATCAGATCTTCTGTCCCATGCATAGTGGGTTTAGCCCGGTCCAATCGTTTAGCCAATGAAAACGCACTGTACCTGTCATTACCATCACTATACCACCCTGGAATGTAAGAACATATGTGAAACCTGCTTTTCCCCAAAGGATCCGTTAGAGCGGATATAAGACTTGACTTATCACTCAAGACATAAAATGACAGATGCATAATATCCGGACTATATCTCTCAAATGACCCTAATGCTTCTTTTATATCATCAGATGTATCTGCATCTATACCTGTTATCACGGCACTTTTGCTTGGGGCTATAATCTCATAGACTATTCTGCCAGAATCACATTCATAGACCTCGCCACGTCTTGAACCTACTATTGAAATGCTTGGATAGGCACCTTTCATAAAACTCAGGTTCAACTTTTGTACTATTTGTTCAAGCTCTGAATCCAAGATAAATGGTTTAATCGGCTCTTCTATTAAAGTAAACTGTCTTAATGGATTGTATACTACTGACTGCAGATGAATCTCCCGATTCCCTGAAGTAATGTGCATCCCAAAATCAGTCCCCATTACATTAATTGGTGGATCTATCCTCTCCATCAATCTCTTCATGGCCATTGTCCTAGGATATCCAAAAGCTATATCACAATCATCCCTGTGAAATGCCGCATGCAATGCAAGATCATATAGGTTTGAGCCTATCCCTTTTCCACCTGCGCCAGGATGAGTGACACTTCTGCAAGTCTCATAAGATTCATTCCACTCTTCTGGCTTTGCTACGGTCGCTCCAACAATGCCGCCTTCATTCTCTGCAACTACCCAAATATGTCTATCTTCACCTATTATTGACTTAATCCTTTCCGGATCCAGGCAATCTGCTATCGAATACCCTCCTTCATACACAAAATCATACAACCATGCAAGCTGATTTGCATCATCTTCCCTAGCCTGTCGATACAATATCCCATTCCGTTCTATTCCCAGTTTTAATGATTTTTGCTGCATAATCACCACTTCAATCAAGAATTAAACCCATAACAATACAGAAACAATCCCATAGATTGCCCTATTAATCCAATAAATGATGGAAAACGTCTCATTTTATATCATGTATAACCAATCCTTTTGAACTTATCTCCACAGGATGAATATCCTCATCATTCTTCACATGCCTCATCTTCCTGACCAACAATGAACGAGAATACTGTCCACCCATGGATTCAAAGAACATCTGGATTATACCATCGCTCATGAATTCAGACACTGTATCCCTGGAGAGAAAACTTGAATCGTTCCCTATCTCTGATATCAAGATTGAGGTAACACCCAGCTTCTTCAATTTCCCTATTAGATAATAGATAAATCTCTTGAGCAGGAACTCTTCGGTAATAGGCGGAGAGAATACGCTGTCTTGAGTTATCATATCCCTTAGGAACAAGTCGTATATTGCATAATAGACTGGTGCATTTATCGAAAATGTCGAGAGGGAGTCTATGACAATCCTCTTGACTTTTTTCTCTTTTGCCTCCTGGACAATCTGTTCAAAAGTGAGATGGTTGATATCCTCTACAGGTATCGATCTTAGGATAAGCTTCCCTTTTGCAATCAATTCCTCCAAATGCCAGCCAAACTGCTTCGCCTGATTCACCATATCCTCTTTGGATTGCTCAAAACTTATGTACATACTCGTCTCATCATACATCTTTGAACCATTGTATGAAAACTGCATCGAGAAGAGAGACTTTGCGGTCCCTGGTGTCCCACATACCAGAATGACTGAGCCATTAGGGAAACCACCATCTACCAATTTATCAAATCCCGGAATGCCTGTCTTTGTCTTTTTCATGGCCTAGTCCTCCACAATCATGCCTTTATCAGTGATGCTAAAATTATGTATGCCGCTCAAATGATTAGAACGGCGCATCTTCATTATCTCTATAGTACGAATGAATGCCTTTCCCATCTTCCTTATCCTAAGATTTATTATCCCATCACATAAATATTCAGATATCCCATCCTGCGTAGCACTCTCATCATCTGAGCTGAATGCCAGATACATGTTAGTTGTATCAAGACAATTCAATGTCGTAATCACTGAATAGATGAACTGCTGGATGCTATTTGATACAACCACCTTATCCTTTATCAGGAATGTGTATTTATCTTCATATTTGCTCAATGCCAATAAAGTAATAGTATCTATGACAAGCCGTCTTGCCCTAGTCTTCCGGATTTCAGAGATTATCTTATTTAGCACTTCCCTATCTAACTTATCAATTGCAAAAGATAGCACTGAAACCTTGCCTTTCTTCATATGCTTCTCGATATCCCACCCGAATTTTCTGCATTGCTGCAGTATATTCTCTCTTGATTGGTCAAAAGTCACATATACCCCATTTTCATTGAAATCATCTACACCATGGTAGATGAATTCCAGACCGAACAAAGTCTTTCCGCATCCTGGTTTGCCATACACCAGCAAGTTTGACTTCCTTGGAAGTCCATCTATGAAAAGCTTGTCTATGCCATTTATCCCCAACTTAATTGTTTCCATGAATGTCACCCAAATAATTTAACTCATGCCTTAGCATGCTTTCCTCTTCTTTGCATAATGTGCTCTTTCCAAGAACTGCCACAAACACTGAATCATGGACATATGCCAAATCCTTTATCTTATTTATCAGGTGGAATATTTCCTTAAAGGAATTATGGGTAATCAGGTATTCAATACCTTCAAGCACCACAAAAATGTTCTTGTTTTGAACAATTACTTTTTCAAGATCATAAGACAACTGCTCTATCTCTTTAGGATTGATATGCTCTATTTCTGTGTTTATCTCTGTAAGCCAGATGAACCTTAAGATATTCTTCCTTCCACCAGGAGATATCCTTGACATCACAACACATTTATTTGATTTTGAAACATCCTCTATAAACTTAACTACCTCTTTAGGAACATCTGCAAAATACAGATATGAACATCCTTTCTTTAGCATACTACTTGTCCATGACTCCGAAAAGCGTAATCCCTTTCTTTGAGATATTCAAAGCGAATACATCTTCCTTATGCTCTGTCCCTCTCATCTTCACTATCTGCAGTGTCTTTACCAGCCTATTCTTCCGTTCATAATTCTGAAGATATATTATGCCATCAGCTATGAATTCTTCAATATTAAAATTAGAATATCTCCTTTCAGTCGGACCTACTTCAGACACCAATAATGTCGTGCAATCAAACAGGAAGAGAAGATTACACAAAGAGAAGATGAATTCCCTTATCATAGAATCATCCTTAAAATAATTGCATACTGAAGTTATAGAATCAATCACTACCCTCTTTGGCTTGTACTTTTGGAGCTGCAAAGCGATATAATCCAACACCTCATTAACCTTGATAAAATTGAAATTTTTCTTATTCTTCATGAATATTGGCCTTAAATCCACAAGAGCCATATCTCCTGACACTACCAAATTCTGATCATAGAATGAGAACTCTTCGAAATACTCCTTTAACCTGATCTCCGGCTCATACATAGTCAAAAAAAGAGACTTCTCATTTTTTTTGGCCCCATTAAAAAGGAACTGCATCGCCAGCGTAGTCTTCCCTGTACCGGCACTACCTGCCAGCAGCACTGTGTTTTTTTTTGGTATCCCACCATCAAGCGCACCATCAATAGAATCTATAAAAAATTTGATTCTTTCCATCTATCCACCTCTATATATTAATTTCACGAAAATGAATTTATATACTTTTGGTTTATCCTATAAAATTTCTGATCTTTGCTAGAAGAATCTAAATCACTTTGATTTCAATACGCTATTTATCCGGGTCACAAGATCTTTTGTCTCAAACGGCTTTGTGATATAATCTGAAACTTTCATATCATCCAGAACTTTCTTTCCTGTCTCTGAAAATCTTGCAACTGTCAAAAAGATTACTTTCTGATTCTTGGTCTTTGGATTTTTCCTGATGCTTTCACAAACCTCTCTTCCGCTCATCCCTGGCATCATCATGTCCAAGATAACCAAATCTGGTGTCACTGCCTCTAACTTCTTAAGGGCCTCAACTCCATTCGTAGCTGTAATTATCTCGAATTTCTCAACTTCCAATACTGCTTTTATTAATTCAAGAATATGCGGTTCATCATCAACTATCAATATTTTCTTTACCATATTAATCAACCAATGATAATGCTCTTATTAAATTTTGCTATATCACTTTAGTCTCTGTCTTTTCTTTTCCTATTCTTTGAAGATATTTCAGCTTCAATTCAAAATGCGTGTTCCCAGGCACGCTCCTAAACCATATGCTCCCGCCCATTGCTTCCACTATGCCTTTACATATAGAGAGACCAAGCCCGCTCCCGCCTACCTTCCTGGTATAGGATGAATCTGCCTGGTAGAACCTCTGGAAAAGATTAGGCTGCGCATCCTTTGGTATCCCTACACCTGTATCAACCACTGAGAAATGGATATAATCCTCCTTCTTGAACGCTGAGACTATTATTGAGCCTTTCTCAGTATATTTGATTGAATTATTGACTAGGTTTGAGAGCACCTGCGTAAGCCTGGACTTGTCTGCATAAAATCCTGGTATCTTCTCAGTCTTGCATATGAATTTCAATCCTTTGGCCTTCACCTGGAGCTCAGAGAGGTTCTTTAGCTGCTCCAGCATCTCTTCGGCTGTGGTCTTCTCAAAGAAGAATTTCATCGTCCCTAGATCAAGACGCGTCAGGTCAAGCATATCTGTAATCAGCTTGCTGAGCCTCTGCGTGTCTTCTATTATGATATTGAAATATTTATCCCTCTGCTCCTTATTGTTCAGCACAGATTCATTCTTGAGAAGCTCTGAGAATCCCTTTATGCTGGTGAGAGGAGTCTTTAGCTCATGCGCTGTTATCGATATGAACTCATCCTTGTTCTTGTTCATCGCATTCAATTTGTCTATGTTATTCCTGAGCTCTTCTCTCGCCTTGCTTAGTTCAGTATTTGTCTGGTTGGTATCCTCAAGGATATTCATTATCGCGCGCTTTGTCCTCTCAAGCTCCCCTATTTTTTCCTGAAGGTCATTTGTCCTCTTTGACACTGTCTTCTCAAGTGCCATTTGATGCTTCTTCAGATCTGAATCATATTTTTTCAATTCAACGCTCATAATATTGAATGATCTTGCCAGATCCTCAATCTCATCTCCTGAGTTGATAGATACGGTCTCACCAAAATTTCCTTTTGAGATGCTCTCTGTGAATGAAAGCAGCTTATTCATCTGCTTTGTCAACATCCTTGAAAAATATAGGCTTATGAAAAAAAATACCACAATCAGGCCAGACCCTACCAAGAATAAGACATTCCTTAGCCTTGTTATAGGCATGAACGCCTCACTTTGGCTTATCTCTGAAACTATGCACATCTTTCTTTGAGGCATCCATCTATAGACACCTATCACAGGCGTCCCGAGATAATTGATGTGCGTGCCCTTGCTATCTTTGCCCATGAGGCAATCCTTGATGACATCTGAATATATCGCTTTCTTGAATTCCAGCCCTTCTTGAAACCTTGAACTTGTTATCATATAATTATAATTATTCACCAGATAAGTTTCACCTGTATCTCCTAGCCCTGTCCTCTGTGTCATGAGTGAACTGACTGCACTTAGATCCACCCTTCCACCTATGACTGAGATCAAACTGCCTTGTGAATTTATCATAGGAGCAGAGACTACCATAGTATCATGCTGGACCATTAGAGAGTAATATGGATTTGTGACATATACCCCTTTTTTCCCTTCTATGAAAAAAGATTCTTGCGCCACATTCTTCTTCTCAAGAGAGGGTGATGTAGACAGATGGATAAGCCCATCAACACCTACTATAAACACCTCTTCATAATTCTCCTCTTCTTCCATGAATGCTGAAAGCTGCTTCCTCGCCAGGTCATGTGCATATGCATGCTCACTTAAATTATCTGAAAGAGTATGATATTTCGTTTCATAGAATGAGACAAATGACTCATCTCCTGCAATGCTTTTTAGGTCATTTATCTGCTCCAGCAGGAATTCATTCAAACTAGATTCTTTTAGATAAGAGACGCTGTCCAGCTGGGAGAGCACCCTCTCTTCGATCGCTTTTTTCGATATAATATATGAAGAAAACACTAGCAATACTGTCAAGAGTATTGCCGTAGAGATTATCATGACCCTGACTTTTCCACCCAGGCTGAACCTGCTGAAATGCGCTTTGATGAAATAGAAATCATCTATTGAGACAACTATCCAAGATAGCGCCATCACCATAGATATCCCACCAAGGCTTACAGACATTATCCCAAAATATGGAAACAACATGTCGCTGACCATACCAAGACATGCAGAAATAGCAATCCCAAACAACAGGAATGACTTCTCCTTCCTGTTCGTTTCATTCCCTCTGATGAAAATCAGCAGGACTATGCTGCCCAGCAGATAGAAATACCACATAGCACCTATCCAGAAAAAATCCCCGAATATTGGGATATATACCCCTCCTTCGTTAAAAACTCCAGCAATCAATCTGTCTGTAAACAGCGCCAGGACAACCAATGCAACTACTACGACAGAAATAGGCACAATATGCATCTTCTTCATCCGACCATAATATGACAAGAAAAAAAACAAAACTAAACATAGCATGACCAAGCCGAATGAATATTCTAATCTCATGTAAATGATTGCGTATTCATCCAGCTGCAACAATACATTGATGAATTCAGCTGCCTGCCAAAAAAAAGCTATGATGGCTGCCACTAAAAGATATCTCAGAGACCTATTGCCTTTCAATCTTTGGATGATTTGAAAAATCAAGAACAGACTAACAAGAACTGCCAGCCCTGCCAACCAAAGATATGTCTCTCTCATAATATCAACCCATGAACTCGTTAGTGAACAGATCCCTTGCATCCATCTTCTTATCTATCTCTCCAACATCATATAAATCATCTATTGTGCTTTGCCATACCAATCCATCCATATGACCTATACCTAGAGAGTCTATAAGCCTGTTTGATGCCAATATCATCTTATCTTCATGCCTCGGGTTCAATCCATTGTCATAATCAAAGACAAATCCTGACGCTGCCATAGGATTTTCTAAGACATATCCCCATCCATCGACACTTGATGTCACAAATTTCCTGATCAGCTCAGGTTCATCTGAGATAAGATTATCTGTCGTGAATATGACATTTGCATATGAACCTATCCCAAGCTCGCTTGAATTCATAACATCCACATCCAGATTCTCCTCTTCTGCAAGCAGCTGCTCATTGAATGATGTGCCGACCAACACATCCACCTCCTTATCATGCAATGATTCAATGCCATATCTCTTCTGGACAGGATTCACATCAGAATAATCAATACCTGCCTTCATCAATGCAATCTTTATCCTTTCCGGCGTAGCTAAAGTGAATGCCAATGTCTTTCCCTTAAGGTCCCTTGGCGAAGTTATGTTCTTTGATTTTAGAGAGATGAACACCACAGGGTCTGCATCATAAATTGCAGCCACAGCTTTCAATCTTGCTCCTCCTGACACCGCCTTTATGAATTCATGCGCATGCATTATCCCGAACATATACCTGCCTGCTTCTACCTGTTCCCAGACAGGCGCACCATACCCTGCTGAATTCAATGTCACATCCAGGCCTGCTGAATCATAATATCCAAGCTTATCTGCTGCATAGAAACCTGCAAACTGATTCTGGTGAAGCCATATAAGCTTCACCGAAACAGGTATCTTCTCCGAGGCATCCTGATTTCCATAAATTGATTTCAGGAACCTCAGTTCATAAAGATTATCCGAACCTATTGGAGACTTGATGAGCTGCTGGCTGAACAGTATCCTTTGAGCTCCTTCCCAATCTCTCTGGCTCATCATGCCAAGCTGGCTATCTCCGGAACTGATGAGAGGGATTGAACTCCTAAGCATTGATGCCTGATGCTCCCTGCTGCTGTCTTTAGCATAAGCCATCACTATATCCACTGCCTCTTCTTCATGCTCTATCGCATACTGCCAACCCTCAAGAGTCGCCCTCAAAAAATTCTCGACAAGCTGCGGATTCTTTGCCATCATATCCTCATTTGCGATTATCACATCCGCATACATGTTCACACCATAATCCGAAGGAAGGATTGTGATTATCTTCTTCTCTTTCTCCTTGGCAAGGTTAGGCTCGTTTATTATGTATCCTGAAGAAACATCTACCTTGCCTTCCAAAAGCTCAGAATCATCAAAACCTATAGAAACCTCATTTATCCTGCTCCTGTTTATCCCAAGATTGCTCATCATCGCATAATACATGACACCTACATTGATGTCTTTTCCATCTGCAGTCCTTTCAATGCCTACTGTCTTACCGATAAAATCCTGCGGAGAACTGATACCAGATTCCTGCAGACTATATAAGCAGACTGGATTTGTCTTATATATAACTGCTATAGCTTTTACATTGTTCGCCCTGCCTTCAGATTTTGCCAAGATCAATTCATCTGCCCCTGCAACTGCAAAATCCACCTTCTTTGACTGTACCATATCTATCGGCAGCTGATTGAAGTCAAATTCATAGATATTTTTTACATCTAAACCCTTTGAATCATAAAACCCCTTATCCTTTGCAACATACACACCTGCAAACTGCGCCTGATGCAGCCATTTCAATGCTACGTCCACTTCTTCTGCCTGCTTTTGCCGGGCACACCCAATGACCATGATTATCAGCACCAATGCAACCAATATTTTCATCGTTTCACCTTTGATTCCAATTCAGCTATCTTTCTCTTGAGGTCTATCATCTTTATTTCCCTATCCACCATGATTCTTTGGACTTTTTCCAGCTCAATAACCCTGGATTCCAGCTCCTGTTTTGTCAACATTACTTCATCATTCTTGATTGTCAATTCTTGGATATTCTCCCTTATCTTGTCTAACATTACCTGAAAAGACTGCGCCAGGCGCCCTATGCCATCTCCCCTCATCACCAGATCCTTTCCTAACTTTACTTTGATATCACCGCTAGATACTTTCTCTACTGTATCTATAAGTCGGATAAGCGGCTCAATAAGGTTTGTCGCAAAGAGGACCGCGTATGTCATGAAAAATAAGGTTATTAGAACCAATGAGACTATGAAGACCATATACATCTGTTTTGTGGTTGCAATCACCGTAGTATGAAGATCCTCGAAATACTTGAATTCTGAGATTATAAGGTTTGACATATTCTCTTTGACAAAGAAATATTTCTTGCTCGCTGACTCATAATAAGATGAAGAAGCCACAAGATTGCCTTCTTCTGCACCAATTATTCCACTATCACAATCAGCCAGGATAGAATAGACTGTATTCCTTATCCCCCTCATGATCGCCTTGCTCTCTATGAATTTAAGCGACCCCTCGATATTCTTCAACGTGCCATTGATGCTCCGCTTTTCATCTGCATATCTAGCCAATAGTGCAGGATCATCGATATTCTTTGTCAGAGAATTATATGTCTGGATCATCTCATCTACAGAGAGCAGCAGCTTGTTTTTCTGCAGCAGGCTAAAACTAAGCTCTTCGTATTTTGCCGTTATTCTGATATGATTGACAAAGACAAAAAGATTCAGCATTGACATTATCAAGATTACAAAAAGGAATGAATAGATTATCTGCTTTTTTATCCTTTCCATCTTGCACCTTGTTTTTTTATCATGCCTTAGCCATCCTGTTCATCCAAACCATCATCTAATAATCCCTAATGTGCCAATCATAATGTGCTAATTGCCATATACCTCTTCACTACTATGATATCCATCTGCTATTATTGTCTCATCCATATTCTCTTTTGTGACTGCTGTAGGTGATAAGAGGTAAGACGTGACATCTATCTTCCCATTGAACACCTTGCTGTTTGACTGAGGAGATATTCCTTTTGCCAATCCTACCGCAATCTCAGAGGCCCTATATGCAAGCGCTTTTATCGGCTTATACACTGTCATTGTCTGAGTCCCTTTCACAACCCTCTGACAAGCTGAAAGCTCTGCATCCTGCCCTGATACCGGGATCTTCCCTGCAAGCCCAACTTCGTCTAGGGCATTTATGACACCGAATGCTGTGCCATCATTAGCTGCAATGACTGCGTCCACTTCACCCTGCAATAAAAATTCCTTTAGGCCGGCATATGCCATATCCGGCTTCCATTCAGGAGTAAAGCTATCATAGACAAGCT
>JAMPXQ010000135.1 GCA_023701075.1 Candidatus Woesearchaeota archaeon | reverse complement strand
GTTATCTCATTCCTTTCCACTTCAATATCAAGTGTGAAGGTCATGAGTTCACCGTGCAAGGCTCCGTTCTCATCTTCACCTAGGATATATAGGTCAAAATCATATTTGTCTTCATCTATGTCATCTGGGACGTCAAAACTGAGTGTTGTAGCGTCCTCATCTTCTGCGCTGATATCGCTCATGTCATCGCTATCGTCATCAAAATCAGAGTCATTAGGTTCAAGGTTGAGTTCGATGTTCTCGATGTCGCAGTTTGTCCCGTCATCCTGGCAGTCATCATTGTCGCTGAAGCTGTTCTCTATCTCGACTTCCAGAGTGACAGTGTCTCCTCTGTTGACATTGTCATAGGTCTTTCCATCCCTAAGCTTCTCATCTTCATCGCTAAACTTTATCCTGCTTGCGGATGTGAATTTAAGGTTGTTCTCTGCTTCCATAAAGAGGGCAACAGTCTTAACCTGTGCTGTGCCATTGTTGCCGTCAAAGATGACATTTCCGATATTAAAACCGGTCTTCTTTCCGTCTGCATCTACAGCATCAAAATCAAGCGGGACCAGTGCCTGCACTTTCACGACAGCAGTCGCACCAGGTGCGATTGTCGAAGGTACAGAGACAGCCTTTGCATTATATTTTGCTGCAACTCCGCTGAATGAGACATTGAAATCTGAGAGTGTTGTAGCTCCGGCGTTCTTTACAGAGACATCGACTGTAGCAGTCTCTCCTCTCTGCTGGCTGTCGCCTCCTAGCTTGACGTCTGTCACTTCTATTGTGGCAAAAGCTCCGGCTAGTGTAATCAAAAATACAAGCAAAAACATAATGCTTTTCTTCATTTGGTTCACCTTTTGACTTTACTTTACAGTAGTATAGTTATTTATTTAAACCTTTGGTAGAACAGGTTATATATAAATGTTATTAAATTTACTATTTAACAGTGGTACTACATAAGGAGTAAACTTGGGCGTGATAACAAAAAAAATCACTATGGTTTTAGGCTTCGCACCAATTGGCTATATAGGACTAGAATTTAGGGATATAAAACAAAAATAATTATTTTTTGAAGAAATTCAGGATGTCAACTTTTGGGATTGGATTCTTGAATTCTTTCTTCACTTCAACAGCAGGAGCAGGCTGGGCTTTTTGCTCAACCTTGATCTCGACCTTTTGTTGAGGCATTGGCTTTGCTTCCATAGGCATGATGAAGTCATCATCTCTGGTGAACTCATCAAGTTCAGAATATACCTTGCTGTCTGTTGTCACGACAATCTTCTGGATTGGTGGCATTGGAGCCATGAGTTCATTAAGTGGCCTTTCATCGTCAAAGCCTTCAGAATAGACTTCAGCAGGCCTTATTGCATTGGTCTTTGGCTGTTCAGGAGCCTTGGCCTGTTCAACAGGTGCAAATGATCCGCCATGCCTGGATTCACCTACTCTTTCCCTTCTCTCATCTTCTTTATACCCTTTTACCATGTAATGGAAGTTCTTCTTTTCAGGGCTGGTCTTTTGGATGAGCTCATCTATCTCTTCCTGATAGGTCTTTTTTTTAGCATAACTGTTCTCTATGTCTCCGCTTTTTTCAATGAAAGTCTTTGTGACTTGCTTTTCAGTAGATGTTATGCTCTCAGCCATCCTCATAGCTTCGGAAGAGCTCATAGCAAGACCGCATTTAGCAAGTGTTTCAGCCAATTGATTCATGTTACTCATAGATTCATCACCAAATTTTTTTGATATTGGTATACTAAAAAGTATACTGATATATAAAGTTTACGTTTTATATGGGTGATATCGTATCACTTTATTGCTCAAGAAAGAAACATAGAAGGTACAAATTCACTCAGTAAGACCTCATCGCTAAAAACATATTCTGTGAGTGCTTTTCTTGTAATTCTGTTTGCTCCTAAGATAGCTTCTCTGAATTCAGTGCTCCATATGCTGCTTGTCTGAATCTTATCGAGATAGTTTCTTGGAGTTATGATTTCTGCAAGTTCTTTTGGGATAGCATTAGGATCCCTATTCAATATGCGGTTAAAATACCTTATTGTTTTTTGATTCGGCAGAAGTATTGTCCAGGCAAGGTTCTGGATTAATTGTTCAGTCAACATATAACCGATTGAGCTGAAGATAAAGTCACTGTTTGCCCTTATTGGAAACCTTTCATTCAGACATAGATATTTTGAGGCATTGAATGAGAATTCTTCAACAGATTCTTTTTCGCTTTGGTATCCCATAAAAAAGTTGACTAGCAAAGGAATTGTAATATCTGAAAAAATATTTCTAGCATCAACAGAAGCAGAAAAATCTTTAACAGAGATAATCCCAAGCAGGTCATCCTTAGGTATGAGTTTGAAATAATCAAATCTGTTACGTATATAATCTGCTTTGCCATAAAGTGCAAATTCATTTGCTTCTTCTTTTGAAACAGAAAGAAGAGGCTCTTTGAAATAATTAAGGCATGATACATAAGGAGACCTGCCTTCAATCAAAACACCTGTATCTCGATTTTCTTTTCTGAGGGTTTCATCAGCTATCAATTCTCGGGTATAGATAAGCGGGCTTCTGACAAATAGGAAATGCGGGCTTCTGCTAAAAAAAGGATTTGCCGAAAAAGTTGCATAATGGGGGATATTGAGATATCCATTTTCCATTATCCAATCAAACTTATAGAACTCATCTTTGCCAAAATAATGCATGCCACAGAAAAGTCCAGGTCTTCTATCTGCATAGAATTGTTGGTATTGTGGTGCTGAATTATAAGGCAGATGTGCATCTCCATTGCACTCATTAATCTGCATTATTTGGTAAAGATTTATTCCAAACATAAATAACTACTAAAAAGTAGTATATTTAAATGTTTTGAAA
This sequence comes from Candidatus Woesearchaeota archaeon, assembly GCA_023701075.1. GTDB lineage: Archaea > Nanobdellota > Nanobdellia > Woesearchaeales > GW2011-AR15 > GW2011-AR15. The sequence continues at coordinate 803 of JAMPXQ010000135.1, read as the reverse complement.
TCCAGCAAGCCAGAAATGAGGCTGGAAAGCTTTTCTTGAAGGAATCAGATGAATTAATAGGAAGCAGTGCATTTATTTGGAGGCATAGGGCAGGATATTCGATCTAATAGAAAATCATATAAATACTCGTGACATGCTTATCATATGATGATTTTAACGATCATTTCTATCATTATTATTTAGTTTAGGGCTATTCATATAGCCTAAAGGATTGATGATAGGATAAGTAATAGGGTGAAAACATGCAAAAGTATGATCCAGTGAATGATGAGAAAGAGATTCTGAAGTTTTGGGAAGAGAATAAGATAAGGGCTAAAGCCAATGAGAAGAACAAAGGCGGGAAACCTTTCTATTTCCTTGATGGTCCGCCTTACACTTCAGGAAAGATCCATCTGGGGACTGCATGGAACAAATCGCTGAAAGATATGGTCACTAGGTACAAGAGGATGCATGGTTTTGATGTCTGGGATAGGGCAGGCTATGACATGCATGGCCTTCCTACAGAAGGGAAAGTCCAGGCAAAGCTGGAACTGAAGACAAAAGAAGACATCTTGAAATACGGCATGGAGAAGTTCATAAAGGAATGCAGGTCATTTGCTGTAGAGAATCTGCTGGTCATGAATAAGGATTTCAAGAACCTGGGAGTTTGGCTTGATTTTGATAATGCTTATCAGACAATCGCCAATGAATATATCGAAGGGACATGGTGGCTTGTCAAGAAAGCGAATGAGAAGAAGAGGCTCTATGAAGGCCAGATGACGATGACCTGGTGCGGAAGCTGCCAGACTGCAGTAGCAAAGCAC
>JAMPXQ010000134.1 GCA_023701075.1 Candidatus Woesearchaeota archaeon | reverse complement strand
TGCTCCCGTTGGGATATCTTCTCTTCCAACCTCTCAAGAAGAGCGTGGGCTTTCTTGTCTTTTATGATGAGATCTTCAATCATTTCTTCATACTGTTTCTTTGATGAAAGTTTCTCTTCTTCAAGCGTCAGCCTGGACTTTAGGAGTATCGCCTCTTCTGATTTCTTGCTGGCCCTCTCTATGGCTTCCTTGAGCTGGATTATCCTAAGACCTATTGACCTCAGTCTCTCTGTTGTTGAAGACCTTTCTCTTATAGTGACTGCCTGTCTATTCTCAAGCTCTTCAAGCTCTTCTTGCAGTTCTTTTTCAGGCATGACCTCTATTTCATGAGGATAATCAAGGAGCCTCTTCTCAAGCTTTGTTATATCATGTTCTTCTATCTTCTTGATGATGCCCTTAAGCTGAGCTTCATTTGAGTTCCATAAAGCCTCTTTCACTTCTATGTTCTTCTTGGTCTCAGCATAAGCCTGCAGGCCTGCTTCGCATGATTCAAGCTTCTTCTTCTCAGATTTTACTTCTTCTTTTATCGCTTCAATTTCAGAAGCCAATGTGACCAATGATTCAAGGAGCGAATTATGCAGGCATCTCTTCTCAGATAGCGCCTTGCTCTGCTCATTGAAATCTCCCAGCCTCCCCAGATATTCAGAATTCTTTCTTTTGAGCTCCCTGATTAGAAGGACGCTGTTCTCCCTGATTGTCTTGTATTTGTCAATCCCAAAAGCTTTCCTGAGGGTATTAAGCCTGGTCTCCTTGTCTTCAAAGAGTATCTGCTTCATCTGCTCCTGCGCAGTATAGACAGTGAACCTATAGATGAGCGATTTCCCGCTTGTTATCATGTCTTCCGGATAACCGAGTATCTGGAGTATCTTGGCCTTGAGTTCTATTGGCGTGCCTTCGAACTTCTTCTCGTTTGATATCAGAAAGCCGCTCTCCTGGCCGACAGAATCTTTTGTCTTCTTAAGCGTCCTTTTTATGATGTATTCTTGATCATCTATCTTGAACTTGAGTTCGACATTCCCTTTGCTGCATCCATGTCTGAGGAGCGAGCTTCCTGAAAGTTCAGCCCTCATTATTCCAAAGAGCGCGAATTCGATTGCCAGGAGTATTGTTGATTTCCCGCTTCCGATATCCCCAGAAAGAAGCACGCTGCCCTGTGGAAAACTGATAGTTTCATTGATATAAGAACGGATGTTTTCCAGCCGAAGAGATACCAGGATCATAGGATAATAAAAGATAAAGAAGTTAAAAAAGGTGATGTTTCATCAGAAATTCTTTGAATAATTATTCAGCAGGTTTTTGGCAAGACCTGCACTTAGCCTAATAGCTTATGTTCCTATAGGCTGTTTAGGAATGATTCCTGATTCATGCATAGCCCCAATTTAAAAATAATAGATTAATTCCCTTATCTATGTTAGACAACATCACAGCAAACAGCCTTCTTTGCCAGGATTATATTGATTATCTCTTAGAATGGCAAAAGATGATAGGCATTCAAGATTCTGTGCTAGCAAATGCTGCTGGCCCAGACATTGTTACTATTGCTGTTAGCACAAATTCACCGATGGTCTATGTCTCTGACCCATATCCTTTCTCAAAGAAAAACTTTGAATTCTTTTTAGAGAACTATAGCGGCATTGAATCTGATCTGGTCAAGATCCCGGCATTCAATACAAAGCTCAGTGAGATGCCTCTGGATTTCCAGCAAAAGCTGCTTGAAGAATCATTAGGATTCAGGAAAAAATTTGGATATTATGATAATAAGATGCTTGATTACTGGTCAGCGGAACGATTAAGTATGATAGAACTAAAAATGATGGGAATAAGGCAGGAAGATATATATTTCGACTATGCAAAAAGTGACCTAAGGCTGAATTATAAATGGCATTATGGACCTATGACAGACAGGCAGATAATATATCTTAAAAACGGGGCATCAGACTTGGCAGACCTCCCAAAAACCTCTTGCTTCCACCAAAAAGGATTCTATACAAGGACTGATGAGACAATCAGCATACTTAAAAGACTCAGGTGTGACACGATGCTTCTTGGAACTATAACTTCAGAAAAAGAAAAGCCGTCCTATCATGCAAATATATGCCGACTGTTATCCGATTACAGCCAGATAAAATCTCCTCCTTTTAGCAGGCTTGAATTGCAGCATCAGGATTTATTAGCTTATCAATATGGGATGCAGCTATCCGGATTTCAGAAAACTAGAAACTAAGAACATTCATCGCCTTCGCCATGTCCTTCTCATCAAGTATTATCATGAGATCAGTCCAGCAGCTCATCTCTTCGACTATGTTTATGCCATTCAGCGAAAGTATCGAATATAGATATGACACGACTCCGGAAGTCGTCTCGATGCGTTCATCAAATATCAGGTTTATCTGCACAAGGTCCTTATTTATCTTTATCAGCCGATTCTTGAACTGCTCCTCTATCAAAGGAAGATATTTCTCATTCGTTATTATTGTCAGGACATCTTCACCCTCAATCAGGTTGAAGTCTCCCTTCTCCTTCTTGATTTTTTTCTGCAGGAGATATACTGATTCCATCTCCCTAGGTTTCTCCATTATCGCGACAAACAGCCTGTTCCTTACATGCATCTTGGATTTCTTTATGAGGTCCATCACCTGGATCTCATGCACATTGTCTTTATTGATCTTCAGGTAAAGTCTCCTGCAAGCGATAAGGACAGCATCAAAATTCTCAAGATGATAGAAATCGCATATCTCTCTTGCTAAGGCAGAGTAATTTATCAGGTCCTTCTTTATGCAGTCAAGTATGCTGGGATGGTCCAGTATGTATTTCTCAGTGAGCTTGCTAAGACTCATAAGGGAATGCCTCCACCTGGAATTTCTTGAGCATCATGAGCATCCCAGGTTCAAACATTATTCCTCCGACATCGATGTACATAGGCAGTTCTGTCTGCAGTTCTTTTTTTCGCCTCATATGACGCTTGATATTCGCTTCATATATATAAATATGTCTAATTTCAGACATTTTTGTATGAAATTGTAACAAATAGGGCATCAGGTTTTTAAATAACAACTGCACTACTAACACACATGGCAATACGAGAAAACAACATGGTCTCTAGGAGACCATCTTCTAGGAGAGAATAAGTCTCTCAAATAAAGATAGATTAGGATTTTTTTGGTGATGATGATGATACTAGATAGCACACTGATGCAGAACAAGAAAGAGCTGATAAGCTGGATGAAGAAAGCGGTGTTCCTCGCTTTATCAGGTTTAGTGCTCAGCTTTTTCATCAACATAAAGCTTGTGATATTCATCTGCCTCTGCACTGCAATAAATACATGGGTAGTGCTTCTCCAGGCAAAGAACGGGCTGCCGACAGATGTAGAATTCTCGACAGTGAGCGCAGTCCTTGGAGCGATGCTCTTTGGGATAACAATAGGCATCTTCCTGGCAATATTTACAAAGCTCTTCACAAGCTTCATAAAAGGGAAATTCATAGTAGACCATTTCTTCCAGGTGGCAAGCTACTGCATCGCAGCCCTGATTGCATTCTATCTCCACAGTCCAAATGTGTCCTCAGTCGGCCTCTGGATAACGCTTGTGACGAACATCTTCATGTTCATGGTCTCAAAATATGTCATACCTGTCTCGATAGTTGATAATCTCGCATATACCCTAACAAACGCGGTAGGC
>JAMPXQ010000012.1 GCA_023701075.1 Candidatus Woesearchaeota archaeon | reverse complement strand
GTACCGATGATTGGGGCATGATCACTCAAATTATAAACGCAGCCAAAATCACTTAAGAAGGAAAGACCTTTAACCATAGGCACATTGTCTGGTTTCAAATCCCTATATGCGAAACCATTCTCATGCAGGTAAATCAATGGATCACAAAGCCTTATGAGCTGCCTAAGCTTTGTCCCAAAGCTTTTATCGGATAATATAACGTCTTCAAATGTTTCATAATACCTAGGGAACACCAGATATGGAACCTCTGATTTTATCGGAAAAGTATAGTTAACTATACCATAATCATACATGCCAAAAAAACCAGGATGATATAATGTATGATTGAAATTAATCTCTTGCTCAAAATAAGTTATATCCTGCTTAAAGATCACTTCAAGTGCAATAGGGGAATAAGGCTCAAAAAAAGGAAATTTAGGATGTACCAGTTTCAATACCAAATCTTCTTTCCCTTTTTTGCATCCAAATACCTGAGATGTCCCGCCTTCACCTAAAAAATGAATGTCTGTATATATGTTCTCACTTGCTATTTGATCTAATGCAGCTTTTATCTGCTCATTTGCGTCAAAAGGAATCATCATAGCAAAAAAGAAAAAAGTATTTATAAAATTAACCATAATAGTGACTAAAAAGTAGTGAATGAAAAGTAAACATGGTTAAGACTGGCATCCATATGAACCAAGAGCACGAATCGGCTTATCCCCCATAATCCTTTGGACAAATACGCAACACAAGATAATTCTCAATGTATAGATGAAAACCCAACTGCTGCATCAAACATATTTATAAACCAAATGACCTTTTCCCATCTCTATGAAAGGGTTCATTGTCTATCATACATATAGGATAATCGATGATAAGGCATATATCTATCTTTTCGGAAGGCTGGAAAGCGGAGAATCGTTCCTTACAATCAACCATTTCAGACCGTATTTCTATATCCGAAAAAAAGACCTTGAGAAAGCAGCCAAAATAAAGACTGACCTCAAATATGAGAAAGATGAATCCTCATCCAAGAACTTCTTTGACGAACCTGTCGCAAAAATCACATTAAACATGCCTAGGGACGTCCCGATACTTAGGGATATGTTCCATAAAGAAGATATTGTAACCTATGAAGCAGACATAAGATTTGTGTACAGGTTCCTCATAGACCATGGCATAAAAGGCAGCATGGACATCGAAGGGGAGTTCAAGAAAGGGCAGTATGTAGACTGGATATTTGAAGAGCCCAGACTGAAACACTGCGAATTCAAGCCGAACCTCAGGACGATTGCAATAGATGTCGAATCATCTATGGATATGAAGAACATATACTGCATCTCGCTCTATTCAAAAGATTTCGAAAAAGTCCTCATAGTAAATGAGAAGACGCTTGACAAATGCGAATCGTTCAAGACTGAAAAAGAGATGCTGGAACGGTTCAAGGAGATAATCCACCATTATGATCCGGATATCATAACAGGATGGAACCTTATCGACTTTGATTTCAAGCTGATAAGCCAGAAATTCAGGGAACATAAGATAGATTTTGTACTTGGAAGGGCTGAGTGGCCATGCCAAGTGAAGATAAATGAATCTTTCCTAAAAGACTCGAGTGCTGATTTCCCTGGAAGGGTCGTCCTTGACGGCATCCATCTCCTGAGGATATCTTTCATAAGCCTTAGGGATTTCAAGCTGCAGACTGCTGCCTCTGAGATATTAGGCGAAGGGAAACTTGATGTCTTCACTGATGTCGATAAAGGAGAAGAGATTGAAAGGCTCTATAAAAATGAACCCCAGAAACTTGCAGACTATAACCTGAAGGATTCTGAACTGGTCATAAGGATACTTGAGAAGAAGAACCTAATCAACCTGACCATCCAAAGAAGCCTCCTCACCGGGATGCAGCTTGATAGGGTAAAATCTTCTATCGCATCACTTGATAATCTATACATCAGAGAGACCATGCTTAAAGGTTTTGTATGCCGAACTTCTGACTTCAAAGACCGTGAAGAGAGGATCATAGGCGGATTTGTCAAAGACTCTATCCCCGGGATATATGACTACATCAATGTCCTGGATTTCAAGAGCCTATATCCCAGCATCATGAGGACTTTCAATATAGACCCATTATCCTTCATCCCTAAAGGGATGCATCATGACGGCGAGACAATCACTGCACCAAACGGAGCAAGATTCAAGAAAGAGTGGGGAATCCTTCCTGAACTGCTGCAGAAACTGTCTGAACAAAGGGACCTGGCAAAAAAAGATAAGAATGTGGAACAGAGCTTTGCCATCAAGATCACAATGAACTCCTTTTTTGGAGTGCTTGCAAATCCGATGTGCAGGTTCTATAGCCTTGACATGGCGAATGCCATAACCCACTTCGGGCAGATGATCGTGAAGAAGACTGCTGAACTTGTAGAGACTAGCGGACATAGGGTCATCTACGGGGATACGGATTCTATCTTTGTCGAGACCAAATCGAGTGATTATGAAGGAGCCAAGGAAGTCGGGCTTAACGTGCAATCCATAATAAACAGGCACTGGGATGAATATGCACTAAATATCGGGATGAAAAATTATCTTGAGATACAATTCGAGAAGACGTTCATAAGATTCATGATGCCTAAGATCCGCGGGACTGAGAAAGGCGCAAAGAAGAGATATGCCGGGCTGCTCATAAAAGAAGGCAAGGAAAAGATAGATTTCACAGGCCTTGAATTTGTGAGAAGGGACTGGACTGATGTATCAAAGAAATTCCAGCTTGAACTCTTAGACCGGGTGTTCCATAAGAGAGAAGTCGTGGACTATGTGAAAGAATTCGTGCTTGAACTAAAGAAAGGAAAGTATGATGAGCTGCTTGTATACAGGAAAGCCATCAGGAAGGACCTTATAAAATACACAAAGACTACACCGCCGCATGTGAAAGCCGCAAGGAAGCTTGATAAGATATCCAGCAGCATAATCGCATATGTGATGACTACTGATGGACCAGAGCCTCTCCAGAAGATGAGCCATAAAATAGATTATGAACATTATATCGAGAAACAGATAAAACCTATAGCAGATTCCGTACTTGTGTTCTATGACCGAAATTTTGATGACCTACTAAAAGATACAAGGCAGACAAATCTTTTTGGATTCTAGATCAAGACTTGACTACTTGTCATATCAACAATAAGAGCAATGTCTTTCCTAATACATTGAAAAGTATCACATTGAAAATAACATTTGATACTGCAAAAGGCAGATGTTTCGGCAAAAAACCTGGTGTTGCAATAGCTGTAAAAAGCGAAGTCACTATATTTATCCCAAGGGTCAAGAAAAAACCTAACCTTGAGATGTCTTCTGCCTGGAAAAAACCTGCAATCACGCCTGCCAAACAATATGATGGTATGACCCAGAACCAATATGTACCAAAAAAACCGCCTGCCGCCAGATGATACAGTATCAAGATAAAAGTGATAATCAAAGAAGAAATAGGACCATATTTCATTCCGACCAAGACTGCAATCAAGGTAACCAGCTCTATACCAAAATTCCTGAGCTTGAACTGGTTCACAAGATAGCTCATGCTTAGGCTCAAGCCGATCAGAACCACTAAGATAAAAATCCCTTTGAATATCACAAAAAGCAGAGCCATTATACCTATCAGCTTCAAATAGCCTATCAGCCGTTTCTTAGTTTCTTTGCGCATCAAAGAAATGATAATCCTTTTTGGTTATAAATCTAACCCCAAGAATCCAGATATCGATAAAAGCGCATAAACCAAAAACCCAATCTCTCAAAGAGCGTAGTATGTTTTTAAAAATTATAATACCCTTGAAGATTGGCTTAGCAATGCCTTATTAATGACACTATAGTGTTCATCGATGGGCGCCTGTAATCATAGTCAAACGCATGCGGAGAGAGTGTTTCATGACCTATGTCTTCTGGCTGTATGATGTTTCCAAGCACCGGAACAAAAACATCAAGAAATCTCTCAAGCCTTTGTGTCCTGCCATATGTGGACATAATTGCACCTATAAACTCTGATTCATCCCTATATCCAAGCGCTTTTAGTAATGAGGCGTTTGATCCTGAATTAAATACAATGTCATCTGGGGTTCCTTGCCAACCAAAATCCTTGAGTCTTGAAACAAGCTTGTGTTCTGTAAGCTTAAGCAGCATCTGAACTGCCATCATGCCATAGGAATATACATCTGCGGACCTAGTGACAAATCCTCTCCGGCTTTCCGGAGAAGCATAATATTCAGTACCTACCATATTTGTGTATAAACATTCTCCATGATAACTTGCAGATGATTTGAGATTTTTAGAGTTTCCAAAATCTGAAAGATATGGAACATCATTGAATATAGGATAATTGCTAGGCTTAATGTCCCTATGCACCACCCCTTGACTGTGCAGCCATGCTAATCCATTGCATATATGCGTATTATAATCTATCAGCTCGTCTAAACCTAATCTTCCTATCATATCATCCAAATTTCTACCATATCTAGGATAAATCAAATAACTTAAGGCCTGACTTTCCCTATAGATAGGAAAATCTACTGAACCAAAAGACAAAGGCAGAAAAAGGTATGGATGATAATTAGAATTACGCAACAGCAATTCAACCATATCTATCTCATCTTCGATAGTGATGTTATTAAGATTCAAATGTGATTCAATCGGCATAACCACACCATTATTTGGAGGTGAAGGTAACTTCACTACTACGCTTGCACTATCCAATATTCCTCCAAATATCAAAGTGGAATCTGTGTACTGATTAATTGCATACCTAGATAATTCTGCCCATGATTCAAATGGAATCCCTGCGAGTCCTGAGAATGAATCAATCTCTAATCCTGGTGTTTTAACAATGATTCTTTCCAGCAACTGCCCAATAGTCATACTTGACATCATGCGAGGTAAATTCAGCATATATAAAAAACTGAGTTAGCCATCTTGCATTTGATAGCAACCCCAATATAGTACAATAACAAGATATATATCCCGGAACAATTAGCCAAATAGCATATGGACCGCGTGCATGCTGCTGCAAAAGGGATATTTTGGAAAGAGGATAAGATTCTTTTCTTGAGATATGTGATTAAGGGGAAAATGATAATTGACCTTCCAGGAGGGAGGATTGAATACGGTGAAACACCAACCGATGCCCTAAAAAGAGAGATACTGGAAGAACTGGATGAAGAGATTGAAATCCATGAACCAGCCGGCACATATTGGTTCTTCAGAGAGATAGATGGTGACCAGGTCATCTGCCTTTGCTATGAATCTAGATTCATAAGGACTGATACTGAAATAAGACTAACAAAAGACAACAAGCATATCATTGATCATTTGTGGCTCTCAAAACAAGAGCTAATTGATAGTGAACATGCCTGTGCCAGCTTAAAAGAATTGATAAAAAATATAAAAACATAAAGATAATCAATACCTATAATGCTCCGGCTTATATGGACCTTCTATCTTCACACCGATATAGTCTGCCTGGCTTTTTGAAAGCTTTGTCAATCTGACACCAATCTTCTCAAGATGAAGACGTGCGACTTCCTCATCCAGCTCTTTTGGCAGCCTATGCACACCTAAAGGAACTTTCTCCTGCCAGAGCTTGAGCTGAGCCAATACCTGGTTCGTGAAGGAATTTGACATCACAAAGGACGGATGGCCTTTTGCATTCCCCAGATTGAGCAACCTTCCCATAGAGAGGAGGATTATTGCATGGCCATCAGGGAAGACAAACTTATCCACCTGCGGCTTTATGTTTATCTGCCTGATTCCTTTTAGGTTCAGCAGCCTCTCTACCTGTATCTCGTTATCGAAATGGCCGATGTTTCCCACAATCGCATGATCCTTCATCTTCTGCATGTGCTCAAGAGTTATTATGTCACAGTTCCCTGTGGCTGTGATAAACAGATCTGCATCTTTCACTGCATCCTCTACTGTCTTCACTTCATACCCTTCCATCGCCGCCTGGAGAGCGCAGATAGGATCCACTTCAGTCACTATGACCCTTGCGCCAAAGCCTCTCATGCTCTGTGCGCATCCTTTCCCTACGTCACCATAGCCGCACACGACAACTGTCTTTCCTGCAACCATGACATCAGTAGCTCGTTTTATGCCGTCTGCAAGAGATTCACGGCAGCCATAGAGATTATCAAACTTGCTCTTTGTGACTGAATCGTTCACATTTATAGCTGGGAAGAGGAGCTTTTTTTGCTCCATCATCTGATATAGCCTATGGACTCCTGTCGTCGTCTCTTCGGACACACCCTTCACTTCTTTTGCGACCTTTGTCCATCTTGCCTTATCTGCCTTATTTATGTCTGCAAGCAATTGCATTAGCTCCCTGAAATCCTCGCCTTCTTTTGAGTAATCTTTCTTTAATAAGGAGGGATCTTTCTCTATCTCAACCCCTTTATGGATCATCAATGTTGCGTCTCCGCCATCATCAACTATCAGATTCGGTCCTATGCCATTCCCAAAATCAAGCGCTTTCTCTGTGAACTGCCAGTATTCTTTCAAGGATTCTCCTTTATATGCAAATACAGGTGTTCCTGACGCGGCTATAGCTGAAGCAGCTGCATCGTTTGTTGAATAGATATTACAAGAGCACCATCTTACGTCTGCACCCAGGATCTTCAATGTCTCTATGAGGACTGCTGTCTGAGCTGTCATATGAAGGCTGCCTGTTATCCTTGAGCCTTTTAGAGGCTTAGCCTTCCCATGCTTCTCCCTCACTGCCATGAGGCCCGGCATCTCTTTCTCTGCCAGCTCTATCTCTCTTCTCCCTAGCTCTGCAAGAGACATATCCTTCACAATGTAATTTTTTGTAATTTCCATCATCCATCACCCGCTTGTCTTATCGATCTGCTTTAGTATGCTAATTAATCCAGAAACATCCACTATTTTTAAATCTGATATACTATGATCCTGGTATCTTGTGAATTCATCTGGGATCGCTATTACTTTTATCCCTGCTGCCTTTGCTGCTCTCATACCAAGAAGCGCATCTTCAACAACAACACATTCTTTTGGATCCAATCCTAAACCTTTTGCTGCCCTTAGGAATATCTCCGGATCTGGTTTGGCACGCCTTACTTCGTCTCCTCCGATTATAAAATCAAAAGACAGACCAAATTTTTTTACGACATACTCTGCCCATTCCCTGTTTGCTCCTGTAGCAAGCGCAATCTTGTAATCTCGTTTCAATATCGGAAGGACTACTGACACGTGCGGCTTTAGAAGAACCCTGTCCCTCTCTTCCCTGCTTCTTTCCAGAATCTTATCAAGCACCACTTGTATCTTGACATCCAGCTTTGCTGCTTTCACAAAATGCTCTGTGAAATGAAATGCGCTCTCTCCTAGATGCATCCCGAACTCTTTTTTGTCTATAATATATCCATACTGCTTGAAGACATACGACCATGTATCATAATGGATATGGTTGGAATCTATTATCACTCCATCCATATCAAACAGTATCCCCCTAATCATAAGCTATCTACCTTCAATTCATAGAATGAGTCTATTATCCTATCTGCATCTGTAAGGAATTGGCGCTCCATTGACGTCGTCAATGCAATGCATCTCATGCCAGCACGTTTTGCTGCTATTATCCCTGTAAGTGAGTCTTCAAATACGATGCAATCCTTTGTATCAGCTTTAAGGAGAGAAGCGCATTTCAGATATATATCAGGCGAAGGCTTTCCCTCTTTTACGTCATCAAATGTGACTACTGCATCAAAGACATCAAGCGACATCTTTTTTAGAAGAGAGTCTATGACTAACTTTGAGCCATTTGTACCTAATGCGACTTTATATCCTTTTTTCTTTGCTTCTTCTGTAAATTCCAGCCAGCCTGGATTTGTGCTGAGCCCGAATTCTTTAGCATACCTAGAACGGCACTCTGTCGCTATCTTTTTCGCCTCTTCATCTTCTATCTTCATGCCTCTCTTATGCAGCGCTTTAATTATCGATGACTCCCACCTATTGCCATCCATCCTGAACTCATCCGGACTTACCTGAATATCAAAATCCCTGCTCAATTTCTCTGAGAATATCCTTGCAAAGACAGGCCCTGAAAGGACCACTACTCCGTCCATGTCGAATATAAGTGCTTTGACCATTCATCAAAAAGAATAACTGCCTGAATTTAAGCTATTCTATGCCGTAAGATTCCATGAATCCGCGCATCATGCCATAGTCCTTTAGGAAACTATGGCCTTTGTCTGTCAAGCGGAATATCTTCTTTTTCTTCTCTATGACTTCTATAAGCATGCCTGTACTCTTAAGCTCTGTCAGATATTCTGTAAGCATCTGATGCGAGAGGTTTGCCTTATACATTATATGAGTAGGTTTTAGCCTCTCTCCTTTTTCCTGTATAAGATAGAGAATGTCCTTTATTATCTCCAACCTATCTCTTCTTTTTGCCATCCTGTCTCAAAAGATAATAATTCGATATCAAAAGCAGATATCCTAACAGATCCAATGTCTGGTCAATCATGTAAACGAATGAACTTGGCTTAAACAATATGTAACCAAGCTTCCCTATGAACAAAAGAGTGAATGCTGCTGCAACCGCAAGGCTTGCCCTTGTCTTCTTCTCATGATAATTGAGGAAGAAATGATATGCCAAGAAACCAAGGTATAGAGATGCCAAAGTGAAAAAACCTGACATCAATGTCTTTGATATGAATAGGATTATCAGAGAAGACAAGATAAAATACCATAGCAAGCTCTTCTTATCAGACCGAAATGCATTATACATAAGCATAGAGAATCCTAATGCAAAAAATACAGTATGGAGATACAGCCCCTGCTCATTTAGCACACTCAATGGATGTATGCCCATAAAGACATAATTATCGTGGCTCACCCTCAGATATATCAAGAAATCAAAAACTGCCTGAACCATATACGATATGAAAATGAACAGAAATGCAAGGCTCATGGCCTTTGCCTGCTCATTCTTTGTCACCTTGAATATCTTGTATGACAGGAATGAGATGAAGAATGTCACAAATGAGAATACCAATTGAAGCACTATCGAATAAAGTATCACTGCCGTATCTATCCTATAAAGATTGAGCATAGATGTTTTAATGAATCTATGTTTTTAAAGTTTGTGAAAAAATAATCTGATTTTTCCTTAAGACTGCTTATAAACCAGTTTTACCATAATAAATTCATGAGGTGTTTTAGATGAAGATGGAGATGATAAGGTTTTGGGAGGAGCTCTACGAGCTCCCAAGTCTTGAGAATGCATCGAATTTCAAGAACAGGATGGTGATCTAGATGAAAGACCACAGATCTTTCAAAGGACTGCTAAGGATGGATGAAGGGAAAGGGCCTCCTGGGTGAAATATTTTGTTTCATTTACTTCTTGCATCATTAAAAAAAACTAGACATACTAAATAATATCCGATATTTATTTAAACCGTAATATCTCGATACCTTGCATGAAACTAAAACTGCAGTTTGCGTCCCTACTGACTCTTGGAATCCTGGGTGGATTTGTGTTCACCATCCTGCTCACTCTTGCATTCTTCTTCAATGCAATCTCTTGGCAGATACTGATTGGACTGACTATATTCTTCAATTTCCTGATGTGGCTCATCTCGCCATATATCTCTGACCTAATGTATAAGTGGTTCTATAAAATGCAGTTCTATGAACCTGAAAAACTGATGCATTATCCTTACATGAAGTTTGTAAAGAAAGTGTGCGATGAACATAAGATAAAGGTCCCTAAGATCGGGATAATACAGGATGAGAATCCGACTGCTTTCACATATGGAAGCGGTGCATTCAATGCCAGAATAATACTTACTGAAGGATTATTCAAATTCCTCAATGAAGATGAACTGGAAGCTGTCATCGCCCATGAACTAGGACATATAATCAATAGGGATTTCATCATAATGACCATTGCAACTACACTTCTTGATGTGCTCTATGAAGTGTATGTCATATGCACAAAGACAAGAAACCAGAGCGCTGCTTTCGGAAAGAGAGGAGAGAAGAAAGGAAACGGACAGGCACTGCTTTACCTTATAGGGATTGCATCTTACATATTCTATGTTGTAGGGACATATATCGTCCTTTACTTAAGCAGGCTTAGGGAGTACTATGCTGATGAGTTTGCCGCAAAGAAGACGCATCCTGATCATCTGAGCTCTGCACTGATAAAGATTGCATACGGCATAGCTTCTGTCCCGGATACGCAGAAGACTGCGCACCTGCTGAACAATACAAGAGCACAGGGAATATTTGATTTCAAGGCTGCAAATGAAGTCGGCCTAGTCTTCCTGAATTCAAAGGAAGACAAGAAACTCATGGAGAAAGCACTTACTTTCGATCTTGTGAACCCTTGGGCGTTCATATTTGAACTCAGCTCAACACATCCCTTGGTCGGAAAGAGAATCAAGAGACTGTGCAGCATGAGCGAGAAGAAAACATTTGAATTCGACACACAACATGTGGATAAAGGAAAAATATGGGGACATTTCTTCACTGACCTTGCGGTGAAATACTCTACGACATTCCTATTCATTGGATACCTAATAGGACTTGCATTCCAATTCATAACCAAGCAGAACTATTTTCTTGTGTCGTCTATGGCATTTTTTGGCCTCCTGATAGTGCTGCAATATATCAAAGTCAGCTATATGTTCCCTTCAGGATTCAAAGAGAGCGATGTACTTACACTCATGGCTGACCCTTATGCCAGCCCTGTGAGAGGAAGGCCTGTAAGATTGAACGGGAAGGCGATTGGAAGAGGGACTGCAGGGTATATCTTTGGAGAAGACATGATATTCCAGGACAAGAAAGGGATAATCTACTTAAATTATGAGAGCGGCATCCCATTGTTTGGAAACCTCATATTTGCGTGGAAAAAACTGGAGGCACTCCTAAACAAAGATGCCACAGCAAGCGGATGGTTCTTCAGAGGCGCTACGCATCATATAGAACTGAATGATATCACTATAGGCAACCAAAGAATAAAAAGCTGGGTAAAGTTTTGGACGATATTTGGCGCAGCATTCCTGACGATAATCATCGGCGGGGTCCTGCTTTTCTTCTTCCTGATGATCAAACCGCCATTTGCTTGAGATATGAGAGCACGTTAGGGATTATATGAAAAAGATCCTTATTGTTGATAGTTAGAAACATGCAACTATTTATTGCTGACTATCTCAATCACATCGCCCATCTTGAGCGGCTCGTCCTTCTTTAGCCCCATCTTTGTCTTGACGTTTATGGCCCGAATGAAGCCTTTACCTAGGTCTGTATGGAGATGGAACGCGAAATCAAGCGCTGTTGTCCCCGGTGGCATGAGGAAGCAATCAGGAAGCCTTCTCCCTTCGCTGTCTTCAAGCTTATTGACCCCGCCAGGAAAGATTGCATTATAATGAAGAAGATCGAATACTGCTGCATTTATCACATTCTGAATACCCGTGCTTCCATGTTTTTTTAGCACGTTCTCTTTTATAAAATTCAATGCTGCCTTCTGCTTATCGTTTAATTTAGATTCGTCTGCCTTGAAATCATTATCCCCAGGGATATATTCAATAAGACCGTGTTTTGATGCTTCTCTCACGGCAAGCTCTGCCTCTGCTGAACAAGGTATTATTATGTAATCCTTGAACTCTTCTCTCAATTTTTTGAATTTCTCTTCTGCGCCTGGCACATCTATCTTATTTGCAGCGACAAGTATTGGCTTTGTCTCTTTCCTTAGTTCCCTTGAGAAGTTCTTTAGATCCTCCTCTGTCCAGGTATTTATCTGCTTCTCCATGAGATCAAGCAGCCTAAGCTTCACTTTCACCATATCTTCAGTCACTTTAAGACCTGAGAACTGGTTTGCAATCGCCTTCACTGTATTCTCTTTTGTCTGGTTGACTTTTGTAGAGAACTTCTTCCATACTCTCTGGAATATCTGGAAATACCACATGTCAAGCTCATGCTCTAGGAAACGGATGTCATTTGCCGGGTCATATGAGAGCTTCTCTATTGGCTCTCCCCTCTCGTTGAGGCTTCCTGAGACATCCACTATATGTATCAACGCATCTGCCTGGCTAAGGTCATTTAGGAACTCTAGACCCAGGCCTTTCCCTTCATGCGCTCCCGGAACAAGGCCTGCTACATCAAGTATCTGGACAGGAACGAACCTTTTATGATTCACGCAGTAGCCTTCACGCGGGTTGCACTGTGTATTGAAATCCTTGTCAACACAGTCAATCTTCACAAACCCGACGCCTGAATTAGGCTTGATTGTCGTGAATGGATAATTGGCTGTAGCTACATCCATGAGTGTCAATGCCTTGAAGAACGTGCTCTTCCCTGCTGACGGCTTTCCAACTAGTCCTACAAACATAGCTAATTGGAGAAAGCGGATAGTTTTAAAGCTTATGAATATGGGTCCCAGCTGATCAACCAGATTATTATGCCTATTATAAAAGATATGGCTGAATATATCATATTCTGTGATACGCTCAGGCCATTAAAGATTATCTGATAGATGAAGAAAAATGGGCCTAAGGTCATGAAAGATAGGGCTATGTATTTGAGGATGCTGAACCTAAGCAGCCATTTATACCATTCTATGATTGAAAATATGCTTTTCATGACCTTCAAGGATTCATATAGCATATTATCTTTTATCACGGTCTCATATGGATCCCAGCCATTGAGCCATGTTATGAAGCCAATAAAAAACAGGAATAAGCTTCCCAGAATGACAGAAACCATCTTTGCTTGCTGAAAGATGTAAAGATAGATGAAGAACAATGGGCCGGCTATCATGAAAAAAAGACCAAGATACTTGAGCGGGCTGAATTCCAATAGCCAACCCCACCAAGCAAAGTATTTCCTAAGCGACATCATAAAGGATATATTACTTGTGTTTATAATATTTTTCGCCTATTCTTATTTAATTAGGCAATCCCGGATCACTTCTTTTGCTTCTTGGTCTTCATCTCTCCTATCTTTGCCTTGATATGCTCATGCGCTTTTTTCACATGTGGCTTTGCATTATTATATGCATTCCTTGTGTGATGGAATATGAATCTTGATATCTTGACTGCCATATTCCATAGCCAGACCAACACTTTCTTCATGAATGGCACGCCATACCTGATGAACCACTTTACTGCCTTGATGACAAGATCTTTTATTTTCTGCAGAAGGCTATCTGTCTTTCTCTTGACATTAGGTGATCTGAAATAAAGATATATGAATGCGCCAAGAGACAAAAATAGAAATACCTTAAAGAAAGGAAATCCTGCACTTGGTTCATTGAATTCATCATCTGAATTAACTTTTACTTCGTATTCCTCACCTAGATCACCTTCATAGGAATATGTCGGTGCTGTGTTTTCATATAGTTCATATTTGGCATCTTCTTTATTACCTGTAGGCTTCAGATCAAACTCATGCTCTGAAAAATAACCTGCCTTAGCACTAGCCTGACCTAATAGTCCATTGAGATCCTTGCTCCTTATCTCATATGGCTTTTTAGAAATGAAGTCTTTTGAATCCGGGACAACTGTTATCTTTGCATCTTCTGACAATGGCAGCGGATGGATATAGATGACTCCTCCTTTCCTATCCACCTTATATTCATAGTCATTCGATGGATCTGCAAAGCCTACTTTGACCGTATAGAAATCAACCTCATCATCTGCCACTTTCAAGAAAGCACCTGGAACCATGGCTGCTGAACTCCTTGTGCTCCTGTTGTAATTTGCTGCCTTGCCTATCACAAAACCCGGCTGGTATGCAATTTTTGTGACATTCTCCCCCATATCAATGAATCTATATGTACCTGCCTGCTCGTTTATGTATTTCCAAGGCTCTCCAGGAGTATATTTTCCATCGCCTGTCCTTGTATCATGGAAAAAACCATGCTCTTTGAAGAGATCATCAATATCCTTTGCTTTCTTAGGATATTCTGATCTGAATGCCGTGTAGTATTCATAGAAATCTTTTCTCTTGACCTTTAGGACTTTCCAGATCTCTTCCATAGTCATAGTCAACCTATCTCCCTTATCATTATGACTATCGTACATATCCCAAAGCAGAGAGGCCACTGCAAATTCCTCATCAAAACCGTTGCCGTCCCAAGGCCTGAAATTATTTTCCATGCTGCCGAAACTTGCATAGATATTCGGAGAATAATCCCCATTCTCACCTGATATCACCATTGCCATGAACTCTGCAAACCCTTCCATGTAAGAATCAGCTGTGCTTGGATTTAGGAACCCGTCATGGTTTGTAGTTCCTGGAAGAGCCCTTCCTTCCGGCCATGCATTATACATATCATACATCAATGCATGCATGAATTCATGGTATTCCCTATTCTTCGGCCTGTCTGAATCGCTGATAGATGCATCATCTGCTGAAATAAGTATATATCCTTGAGGAGAATAAAGTGTTTTCTTGTCAGGATTGCCTACATAGATATGCAATGGAAGCTTGTAATCCATATCTTCCTTTAGCGTATCCAAGACAAAATCAAGCGCTTCATGCGTATGATAGTATATTGTGGAATAATGCCTTATCATATCTTTCTGAGCGAAATTTGTCCGTTCATTGCCTTTCCCATCAAGCTTGAAATTTGTTTCAGAATGCTCTCCAAACTTCAGCTTTGCATCCTTGACTGCTTGCACAAGCTTATGCTGGTTACTTGGGTCCCTGAATGAGACATCAAAATAATCTTTTCCATTACGCCTGTACTGCATCGAGAGATATACCTTGAAATCAATCTCTTCTCCTTCTTTTATATCAAGGCCTGCAATAGGGATCTTATATACGCCTTCTTCATCTGTATACCCTATGTATTTATTCCCTTTTACCTCTGCACTCACTTTCATATAGGGCATTGGATTTCCAAAAGAGTTTGTAACTGTCCCATATGCGATATGATCCTCTGTTGTCTCTTGCACTTGAGGCTCTGCACTCCTTATTGAATACTTATGCGTCAGCTCCCTTGCTGGCTTTGATACTGCTCCTTTTGAAAGAAGATAGCTTGCTGCAAATGCTTTTGCTTCTGCTATCACTGCATCCTTTTCTGATTCTGCTCCTCCTGACGGAACAGTTGTTGTCCTGGATGCCTTGACACTCATAAGCCCGCTTCCGACCGGACTCATCTCTGACCATAACTCATAATTGACATAGACATAATCAATGCCCCTATCGTTTTTTAGAGGAGGAACAAAATACACACCTTCAAATGCATAGCCACCTGTAAGTCCTCCAGGCGGAGAGATGGCTGTAAGGACCATCCCTTGCTGTTTTGACATCACATTCCCAAGAGAAGATTCCTTCATCTCTTTTAGTGGATAAGGATTTGTTGTGACATCAAGCTCGATTGAATATGAATCAGTAAATTCCCACTCATGACCTTGACTGTCTGTCAACTTCTTTTCTTCGCTGTATGAGAATTTCTCGTATTGAGGCGCATACTCCTTGAGATTCTCATCGCTGTCTTTCATATCTGTAAATGAGAAACGTGACGGAGGGCTGACTGTATCTTCTGACCTGCTGATCTGGTATTCTCTAATTATTGTCCCTATAGGCAGATTGCATATTATACAGCCTTCTTTACTGCTGCACATCAATTTATTTGTCTCAATATGACAATTATAATTCTTAAATTCAGAATCCACACTTGAAGTATCAGGCCAATCTTTCCCCTCAACCTTCTTTATCTTATAAAAAGTGACATATGCTGAAGAAGACTGCCCATGATATTCTGATGGCCTAAACCCGAATTCTAATGTTTTTTCTCCATTGTAAGGCATAGTCTGACGGAATTCACCGCTTGGATCCAGGGTTATCTTCCTTGAAATCCCATAAGGTGTCGATGAGCCAACTGATATCTCAGCATACATTGCCTCTTTTTTTATCTTCTCGTCATTGATATATACTTTGACAGATACAGGTATCATCTGATGCACGTTTTCAGGCATCTCCATATATAGAGGATCGCCATTTGATTTTGCCTCCCCTTCTGCCCATGGCAAAACTTCTTCTGCATATACAATGCTCATGAGCAATATGCTAATGATAATCAAGACAAGACCAGTTCTTCTCAAATCAATCACCCTATACTTAACAAGAGGGTTAAGTTATATTTATTGTTTGCTGCTTTCCTCACTGTGATTTAAATATATATTTACAATCCATATAATCCATGGATTTTTATAACAGAAGCCATACTGATGAAATTGCATGGATTTGTTCTTATCAAAGCTCAAAAGCAATAATGGACTACCCATTTGATGCAGATCTCTATTTTGAAGAAAAGGAATCCTTAGTCACTACCAGAATCCCTGGAGGCAGAATAGCCATGCTTGATAATAGCCCAAGCATAAATGTCCATCCGTACTTATTCACACAGCTGACTTCAGAAAACCTAAGGCAATACCTGTACTGCCATGAAATTGCCGAAATTGAAATCTCTAATTCACCGATCTCAATCTATTTTTGCTTCTTCAATATATTGCATGGAAAACCTTACTATAAACGAGAGATATATGCAAACAAAATGGTATATGCTTCGTTAACGAAAAGAATTGGAGAAGAAACAGCTATAGCCAGAATGAGGACATTTGTAGATGAATGGCTAGACTTAAGACCCAAAGAATACTTGCCTAGATTTGCATCTGCAGAGGAATATATACTCAAAACAATGCCTTTTTTAATTGAAGAATAGAAACGATTTGCCCAAGCCTAGTAATATAGTTTAAAGTTCTATGATCCCCTTATACAGCCAGAGTCTTGACAACTTCTGTATGCTCTTTTGCATCATATCCTACTATACGCTTATTTTTCTTAACCATATGACTGCTACCTCATTAAATAAGCAATTCCATCACTCCATCCTGACCCATGCTCTTCATCTCTTTCCTTAGAACTGGAGCAACATATTCCTTGAATGCAGACTCCATAATATGCTGAGGCATAAACAACGCTGATACCGGGAATGACTGTGTCCCTTGCATAGGTATTGAAAGCCTACAATAAGATATCGGTGCATCAAAATATCCAAACTGCAGCTCGAATCCATCCTGCTGCCCATCATCAAATGTCCCGCACATCTCAAAATAACCACGGCTTGTCATCTGGAACTGGTTTGCGTGCCTATCCCCTACTAACACAATGGACACATCCGGTGAAATTATCCCTGCTTGCCTATTATCCCAGCCTGCCATCGCTTTTGGAAAACTGTATTTTGAACCTTGTTTTGTAAACAGCCCATCATTATGAGTTGCCAAGGCATATGCAAACGGATCATCACCTCTCATCGCAAATCCAACACTACCGAACCCTTCACCGCTCTGTATCAAAGCTTCTATCGGGTGACCATCCAGCGGAGTCTTATATCCTCTTTCCTTTCTCATCTTATGAATTCTCCATGCATATGTGTCCCCAGAACTCATCTCATTTATCTTAAGCACATCTGCGACAACCTGCTGTATGGACAATGCATCCCGCCCCTGATCATGCTGCCCCTTCCCTAGCCAGACACTGGTTGCCAAGGGCGATCTCTTAACTACCTCTTTATACGCATGCGAAGCTATTGACCAATAATAACCAAACTGCTCACCCATATCCCATACAGAACTATGTGGCTTCCTTTCTAGAGCCCTATTATCCCTTGGCTGGCCATTGCCATTGTCTCCTGTATCTATTATATAAAAAAGATTTTGATCCATTGCCAACATCTGATAAAACCCCATCATGGCC
>JAMPXQ010000133.1 GCA_023701075.1 Candidatus Woesearchaeota archaeon | reverse complement strand
CTTTTAATATCGAAAAAGAGTTCAGCCATCCGAATAAGACATCATAGGCCCCTATCCCAAATTCCAGCACATTTAAAGGGGCTCTTCTGTCTTCACCAAAAGTGCTCCAGCCAAGCAGGGTGCCTATCTCTTTAAGCAAGGAATAGCGTAGGTTTTGTTCCGCAAGGCGGTTTATCGCCATAGCTATGGTGTCGTCTGCTCCTGCATGAAGAATATGGCTTTCATTCCTCGCCATATCTATATCCGGCAGATTGGTCTTATCATAACAAAATACCGCGATGTCATCCATATTTTTTTGAGAGATTGAAGGTATTCTTAAAACCGATTATTATAAAAACTAATCTCTATTTTTTAGCAGTATGGATATAAGGGAGAAGTATATCGAGGCAGGGAAGATAGCTGCTGAATCATTGAGATATGGCGCGCAGCTGATAAAGATTGATGCATCGCTCCTGGATGTCACTGAAAAGGTCGAGCAGAAGATATTGGATCTAGGAGGAGAATTCGCTTTCCCACCTCAGATATCATTAAATGAGACTGCAGCGCATTACTGTGCAGAACCTGATGACACTATTCTATTCAAGAAAGGAGACCTGGCAAAACTTGATGTCGGTGTCATGATAGATGGTTACATAGGGGATAACGCCACTACTGTGAACCTTGGAGACTATGACAAACTGGTCGAGGCATCAAGAGAAGCACTAAACAACGCTCTAAAGATCATAGGACCTGGCGTATATGTAGGAGACATCGGGAAGGCAATCCAAGAGACGATCACAAAAAAAGGATTCTCTCCTGTAAGGAACCTTTCCGGGCATGGCCTTGCACAGTATGTATATCATGACAAGCCAAGCATCCCTAATATCGAGACCGGAGATAAGACGCAGCTGAAAAAGGGGCAGGTCATTGCAATCGAACCTTTCGCATCTACCGGAAGCGGAACAATCTATGAGACAAACCAGGCCAATATCTTTTCACTTAGACAGAAGAAACCTGTAAGAAATGTCATCACAAGACAAATCTTGACTGAAATAATGAAATACAAGAATATGCCATTCACGACAAGATGGCTTTCAAAGAATTTGGGTATTGCAAAAGTGAATTTTGCATTGAGAGAGATGATTCACCAAGACATGCTGAACCTATATCCTCCATTGCCTGACTCAGGGAGAGGATTCATCAGCCAAGCTGAACATACAGTGATAATCGATGATGAACCCATTGTGACGACAAGAATATGATTATCTTTTCTTATCTAATCTCTTCTCAATCCTCTTGAGCCTTTCATTCATGTCCTTTAGCATCTCATACTCTTTCTGGTCAAGTATCAAATCAAGCCGGTCCTGATTGAAATCAACTATATCCTTCTCAACAAGGATCTCTTGCTGCATCTTCTCCCTTCTTGCAGCCCTATTCTGGCTCATCATGATCACTGGAGCCTGGAATGCTGCAACTGAAGATAATATAAGATTTAGCAGTATGAACGGGTATGGGTCCCATCCTCGGTTACTTAACCAGATGACATTAAGCGTTATCCATGATATTAAAAATAAGCCGAATATGATTATGAATAACCAGGAACCGCCAAACTTTGCCACACCATCAGCAATCTTCTCTCCTAAAGACAAATCTTTGTCATGAAAATAGAATTTTCTCTTGTCAAATATGAAACCCATGTCTTTTAGCTTGTTCTCCAGATCCTTATGAAGATCCTCTATCGTCACCTCTTCCTTATCTATCTCTTTTGCAAGCTTATCCTGTTCCATAATGATGATTACATCAGATTGCTATTTATACTTTTTGCATTGAGATCAATAGAAAAAAAATGATTCAAATACTATTTTGGACTTTACCTGTAGAATGGGCAGTTCCTGCATACATCCAGGACGATGTCTGTTATGACTTCCGGGCAATCAGGGAATGTCCCCTTGCAATTAGGATATTTCTTGCCTCTAGTAAAACTGTCCTGCTCTTTCGCCCATTTAGGCACGTTCACTGTCTCTTTCTTATGGCTTGGTGATTTTCCCATGATATTTCCATACTAATCATTGATTAATAAATATTGCCAAACATAGAATTGGCAAACATCATATCTTCCTTAGGAAAAACAAGGATGCAGCAACAACGCTTCCTGATAGAAAGAACAGTGCCTCATATCCTATGAACAAGTGGATGAGTAGTAGTAGCATGGAGCCTATGCAAAATGACACCAATCGTTGGGACACCAATATAGTTGCATTTCCATCATGTATTGAATTGAAGAAAAGCGTATTGTTGCTCAGGTTTATTGTGTTATAGAAGAAGGTTATTATCCCTATCATAACAAGGAAGATATTCCCTGCAAATATGCCTGCCAGCATCCATGCAGACGCACTGGCAATAAAAAAGGAGTATATGGCTCTCTTACCAAACCTATCTATCATGAACCCACCAAATACATTTGCGCTTATTGCAAGGATGCTTAGTACAGTGCCAAAGTTCCCAAGCATCAATTCATCTTTGAATATTCCAAAAAGCATCAATGGAAAGAGCCAGCTGGTCATGGAGAATGTCATGCCACGTAGGAAACTCAGTGCAAAATGAGGCAGCATCGATCTATCAACCTTGAAAAATCCACCATCTGTTTTTTTTGTCTCCAACTTCAGGAAGAGGCTTATTATCCCTCCTCCAAGTATAAGGCTGAATGATGTGACAAAAAGCCATGGATAGCCAACCTTGGCTATTATGAGGCCGCCTAGGAATGGTGAAATGAGGCTTGCTATAAGCATGCCAAGATAGATGTTGCTCTGCTGCTTCCCTCTATGCTCCTTATCTGTCGTCTTTGTCGTCAGGATATCCATCGATATCCAAAAACCCATCTGGAAAATACCTGATAATATACCTTGGATCTCTGGAGGATACCTAAATATAGGATATATCAATAGCAATAGCACAGTCAAAGGCTCAAATATCCCTCTTCCGATTATCCAACTCTTCACTCCGAACTTATCTATCAGGTCTTTTCCAAAGATTCCTGCCAATATCCCACCTATGCACCAGGATATCATGTAGAACACCACTCGTTCATAGCTCAGTCCTTGGGAGATGAAATATATAGGAGTGAATAGGCCATACATGGTTGACCCTAGCATCACGAAAAATAATATTATTGTAAGAAGCCTTCTATTCTCTTTCATATCAATCAAGCTTATTTATAGCTTCTTCAACAGTAAGCAGCTCTTCCTTCCCTGTCTTCATGTCCCTCAGTTTCACAAGGCCTTTCTCAAGTTCCTGTTTCCCTATGAACATCACAAAAGGAATAGCATATGCATTTGCATAATCCAGATTCTTTGTTATGCCTCTCTCCATCATGTCATAATCTGTCTTTATCCCTGCTCGTCTCAATTTCTGAACTATTGGAATGGCTTCATTCCTTGCTTTTATCGGGATGACATAGACTTTTGTGACTGATTTCTGTTCCAGGCTCTTCCTCTCTTTCATGGCTTCAACAATGACCTCGATGCCAAAAGAGATGCCTGTTGCCGGAATTATCTTATCTGTGCCCTGCAGCTTCCCAATAAGTTCATCATATCTTCCTCCGCCTGCTGCGCTGCTTGTTATCTCTGAATCTTTGAGGAAGGCTTCATATATCGGGCCTGTGTAATATGCAAGACCTCTTGCTAAGCTAGGGAGGAACAAGATATTCTTCAG
>JAMPXQ010000011.1 GCA_023701075.1 Candidatus Woesearchaeota archaeon | reverse complement strand
CCCGGAACACTTATCAAAGTTGCCGCCTTATACACCCAATCTTCAGTTATCGTACCTGGTGGAATGAAGATGAGCTGCCTAATCTGCTCGGAACTTGGGTCCATTGTCAAAGAATTTGTCATGCAGACATTCTGACCAGCTATATCATATATCTCTGCGCCATAGCTCAAGCTCTTAATCAAAGTCCCCTTCTGCCTTAGATGATCCCTTATCTTGATCTTCTGATCCTTGTCAAGCGCTCTTGGACTTATCCATGAGACCATCTCACCATTCTCTGTCTGTGAAGGCGTATTCACCGGCCTCACTGTCAGCTGCTCTACACCATTCTGCTTTGCGAACCCAATCAACCCATCTATAGACTCCGGACTATCGATGAACCCTTTGAGCATGATATTTGCCAGCCTTACATTATATCCATTCTCATGAAGATTCTCAATCAGGCCTACCAAGCTCGGATATTCTATCTTCCTATGGGGAAGATACACCTGCTTATTCATCGCACCTTCATAATGGACCACGGATACTGCTATTGTCCTAAGCCCAAGATCATACCACGACTTGAGATAAGGCGCGTATTTCTCCTGTTCCATATTCAGGTTCATGCCATTTGTCTGCAGCTCTTTCAGCGGCAACCTATAAGTTTTCAGCGCCTCCAAGTAATCTGTTATCTGCTGCGGAAACAATGTCGGCTCTCCTTTTCCTGTAATCATCACAGTGCTTGCTTTCCCTATCTCTGCAAGCTGAGCGGCCATATGAAAATTCTGCCAGTTCACTTCCTCTTTCTTATATGTTAGCCCTTGGTTATATGTCATGGCACTCACGCAAAATCCACATCCGGCGTCGCATGCCGCACTTCCTGAAACTATTGAAAACAGATTATAATCAGCCATACTGCATCACCCTCCTCATCTCGCTTTCTACTGATGTTTTCCCATGCTTCGGAATGCCTTTATTCAATATCTCATGGCCAAATTCCTGCCTTAGCCTTTTATCCAGACCTCTTTTTGCGATGTAATCGTGTATCTTTGGAGAAACAAGATCCTGCCACTCTTGATCTGCAGCAATCTTATATCTTACAAATGATGAACTGACTTCAAATCGAACTTGCGGAGCAATTATTTTATAATGCGAACCTAGAAGAGATGACACATAAGGATTTCCTGTCACAAAAAAATCAATGCCGCCTAAACTGTCCATTTGCGAAATTAATTCCTTTTGCCACCTGTCACCATCCTTGAACTGAAGGATATGCCCGTAATCCGGGACACGGATTATCGTGTAATTATCATGACCTGCCAGAGCAAGCCTGAGCATATCTTCAGTCTCACTTGCGGTGAATGGGACATTCTGATTATACCTATTCGAGCTCCCTATCCCAATTATGACATGACCATATGTCTCGCATAGCTCTTCAAGCATCTTCTGATGCCCCAGGTGAAGAGGCCTGAATTTCCCTACTAAGCCGACTGTTGTCATCTCAAGCCACCTCCTGACACATATATTTTCATCCCAAGGACTTCAGCCTTTAGGCTCTCATACCGGAATGTCGGTTCTAGAGGAAGCATGCTTTCCCTTATGTCGTAGCCAAAAGAAGACTTGCTTGTGATGACTATCGGAGGGCTTTGCACTCTTTTGAAGACACTTCTTTGATAAAGGCCTGTGAACCATTCTAGGTCTTTCACAAATACTTTTGGATCATCTATGCCCCACCTTGATATCAATGATTCAGATATCCCAAGATTCTTCGCCAGCGTCCCTTCCAGATACCATGACAATATGTCTTCCGGTGTCTTCTTTGCATAATCAGTGAATGCTTCCAAAAGTGCGTCATGATATCCGAATTTCATCGGATCTACCTGCATATCTTCCAGTTCTGCGCTTGGCGCTATCTTATCTTTTGAGAACCTAAAAAGACTATCCGGAACCAAGGAATAAGGTATCACTTCCTCTCTGAAAATTTCTTCATTGAGGTACCTTGCCATCTCAAAGACCTCTGCCTTCGTGAGGTCCCCTAGAATAGAGAATGCTCCACCGACATCCCCATAAAGTGTCGCGTAACCTAATGCGACCTCAAGCTTGTTTCCGGTATTAACCCAGAATTTCCCTTCTTCACCTGCAATGTTCGAAAGGATGCTTGCTCCTCTTATCTTTGCCTGGATGTTCTGTTTCGTAAGAGGACTTATGCCTTGATCCTCCAGCCCATATGCAAAAAGCGCATGCTCATTCGCATCCACTATCCCCTGTATCGGGATCTCCCTATAATCTACCTGCAGTTTTTCTGCTACATACCTGGCTGCGCTTATTGTCCTATCAGAATTGAATTTCGTCGGCAGATTATAGCAGGATACTTTTTCTGACCCAACTGCCAAAGCAAGGAGCGCTGCTCCAACACTGCTATCTATACCTCCGCTCAGCCCAACCAGGAAACTTGGATCCTCTTCCTTTCCAAGGATATCCTTAAAATGCCTTATCCCCCTTATTATCGCTTCATATTTCTGTGCAATCTTAGGCTTTTCAACCCTCTGTTCAACAGGCAATCTATCAATCTTTTCTGTATCGACATAAAGCATCTGCTCAAGGAACGGCTGGCTGCTATGCAAAATGGGGTTTGCATCTGAATCATAGACAGTTGAACCTCCATCGAAAACCACTATATTCTTCCCGTTGTTCTGGGCTCCTACACAATTCAAATAGAGGAAAGGCACAAAATCTTCTCCTGATTCTTTCCTTAAGAACTGCACCCTCCTATCCCTGGCTGAATTCTTCATGTATGTCCAGGGAGAAGCTGAAAGGTTGATTATGAGCTCAGCTCCGTTTCCAATCAAAATTTTTGTCGGGTTTATCGGCTCTCCATCCATCCTGTAATCTTCAATCCATAAGTCTTCACACAATTCAAAGCCTACCGGGATATAGTCCCCATCTTTCATCCTGATAATGAAAGGACTAAGCAAGGCCTCAAGCGGAACACCCATGTCTTTTGAGACATCCTGGAGCGAAAAGAAATAACGCTCATCATCAAATATCCTGTAATTAGGATGAAGTGTCTTTGGCTGCACACCATCCGGAAGCATAGTGCTGTGCATCCTAGCTGCATATTCCCCATCCTGGACAACATATATTGCATTGTATTTCCTTGACCTGCCGTCCTTATTTGGATGAAAGCCTCCGCTGCTGCTTTCCACAAAAACATTGCCATATGCAATCGCTATCCCTTGGCTTGCCTGCCTTATCATTTCATTGAAATCTGTGAAATAATTCACAGCATCTTCCCTAAGCCATGTATCTGAAAGAAGATAGCCGCTCACGCACATCTCCGGAAACACTATCAGGTCTGCACCATTTTCCTTGGCTTCATCTATCATCCGAAGCATCGTCTCCAGATTTTTTTTCGGCCTTCCTGAAATGACATCCATCTGCGCCAGGGCTACTTTCATATCTCTCACCTCAGATAATTCCCTATCTCTCTTGATTCAATCATCTTTGCTCCCATCTGCTCCCATCCAGCAACCGGCGAAGGTATCCCAGGAAGCCCCATGATAGCATCTTTCACAACATAGACTTCAACTCCCCTATCCAGAAGACCCCTAACTGCAAAATCCACGCAGACGTTTGTCGCAACCCCGTATACTATGGCCCTATCCGGCCTCATCGCATCAACTAGCGCAGAAGCATATTGGTTTCCGCTGAACACATCAAACTTGTCCTTGAGTATGACAATGTCTTTTGCTTCCAGTGCTCTCTCAAGATCAATCCCTCCTGATTGCCAATCTATGACATATGCTCCTTTTGGAGCGGTAGCTGGCACATACTTTGCGCCTTGTGTCCCCTGCATGCAGTGCTCTGGGAAAGTAGTCTTATAATCCGGGTTTGCGGAAAGTTCCTCTGATCCCGGAAGATGCCAATCTGCTGTATTCACCCTCTGGATGCCAGAACTTCTAAGTTCTCCGGTAATGTATTCAAGTGTCGGCTCAATCGACTCTGCTCCCGGAACAGGAAGCTTGCCGTCCTGCCTCATGAAATCATATTGCGTATCGACGTTCCATGCTATTATTTTCATCTTTTTTTCCTCCATTATTGTATTTTTTACACTAATTATTTCACTAAACTATATCTTGCATTCAATCCAGCTATCATGCCATGTATGCCTTCTGAGACCTTGACTTCATATCTACCAACAGCTTCAACACATCTAAGGCCATGAGGAAGCCTTGATACACCCTCTAATGCGTACTGCCTAATCTCGCTCAGCTCCCTTCTGGTTGAGACTCTTTTTCCATTGCTTACTGCCTGTTCCAAAAGAGACTCTCCACCTTCGAACTCTCCATCTAATGCCATGATATCATACTGCATCATGCCATCGTCTCCATATGCCCTATATACCTGCTTCACACCAGGATATGTCAATTTGCCAGGAGAGAACTTCATCTTCGGGCCATCTACATCCTCAACCAGCTTATATACTCCCGGAAGCGCTGAGACAGGCTTTGCAGTTATCATCTCTGTACCTACACCATATGCATCTATAGGTGCATGATTCTGTACAAGACCTGCAATCTTATACTCGTTGAGATCATTGCTAACAAAGATCTTCACGTATGGCAGGCCTTCTTCATTTAGGATTGACCTGACTCTTTTTGAAAGATGATCAAGGTCTCCTGAATCAAGCCTGACGCCTACCAGCTTCTCGCCTCTCATCTCCATCTCCTTGGCCACAACCGCAGCTTTCCTTGCACCCTCACAGGTATTATATGTATCAATCAGGAGGATGCTCTTTTTGGGGAATGTCCTTGCATAAGCCCTGAATGCATCTATCTCATCATCATAGCTCATGATGAAGCTATGGGCCTGCGTCCCTGAGATCGGAATGCCATACTGCATCCCTGCCTTGACATTGCTTGTGCTGACTGCACCTCCTATATAGGCTGCTCTTGCCCCTTTAAGGGCAGCGTCTTCTTCCTGCGCCCTCCTCAGACCGAATTCTATGACTGATGCACCTGACGCTGCATCCACGACCCTGCTTGCCTTGCTTGCAATCATTGTCTGGAAATTTATCATGTTCAGAAGCGTGGTCTCAAGGAACTGCGCCTGTGTCCTATTCGCTGTAACCCTCATTATAGGCTCATTTGGAAATACTACACTCCCTTCTTTGACTGCATAGACCTCTCCTGTGAATCTGAAGTCTTTTAGGAATGAGAGGAAGGAGTCCTCAAAGATTCCCTGCTGCCTCAGGTAATCGATATCATTCCCTGTGAACTTGATGCTTGTTATGTAATCAACTGCGTCTTCTATCCCTGCTGCTATGAAATATCCCCAGTCTTTTGGAAGATCCCTGATGAAGAGGTCAAATGTCGCAACATCATCTTTCTGATTATCTACATAACCGGCCATCATCGTTATCTGGTACAAATCCGTCAGCATTGTCTTGTTTCCCATTTTTTTTCACCTTGTCCTTACCCAATATTATTATTGTATTTTTTACACTTACTAACCTAATAATAAATTTCGTGCGCTTTTGATATTATAGGTCCGATCATATCCTTATGATGGTCTATGCCAAATCCGAGGTGATTTAGGATGTCTCCTTTCTCTCCAGACTGCACGTAACTTGTGATATCCATAAATGCCAATGATGAGATGTCATCCCCTGCACAAAACCATCTGCTCAGCGTCTGTTCATCCAATTGGGTGCTTCCAAGATAGAAATTTATGCTGTATAAATCAGTCATATAGACTCTCTTTGTCCCATCTAACAAGAGCTCACCGCCTTGATAAAGGCCCTTGTCTGATGTCTTGAAAGTCCCTAGATGATAGACTGTCCCTGTCGCTTTCATCCCTCCCTGCCTAAAGGTCGCATCTATCTCATCAGCTGTGTAATCTTCCCTCAGAGACTCAATGTTTTTCACGTCTATCCTGACGTTCCCTTCTTCAAACCCTTCTTTTAATGCAGTATATATCGCTGAATCAAAGACACCACCTTCAACATTCCTAAACCCGCCAAACAAAGATAATTTTCCTTTACCTGGATCTTTCCTCCTTGTCCCTAAGACAAGGTATACTACATCACTATTGTCTTTCCTGCCTTTAAGCGTTATTGCATAATCTGCTGCAAGGCCAGGCTTAGGAAAATCTTTCCTCGCGACATCGGTTATCCAGTAATCCCTCCCATCTGTCACAAGTGTTATCATGTGGCCGAAGGGTGCTGATATCATGCTCTCTATGTTTGACTCATACCATGAGTGCATCGCTTCTGTCGCTGCCTCAAGAGATGGATCTCTTACCTCCAGCTTCTCGAAATAAGATGATACTGATACGGCTTCAGGAGAGAACAATGGCCAGCCTTTGATCTTCCCTTCTCTTATCTGCCTGTCTTTCTTGAGATAATCCTCTATCAAAGCAACGCCAAGGTCATCCAGCCTAGGAGCCATGATGTTCCCGTTCCCCATAACCATCAATTTTTCGAGCGCCATTTTGTTTCACCTTTTGTGTATTTTTTACACTTACTAGTTTCTAAAAAAAGCCCGATAACATCTTGGTTATCGAGCTTGCCTGTTTTACTTAGTGTATAGAATACATTATGTATATTTAAAGGTTTCGTTGATGTAGTCATTATATAATTACTTTAAAGTAGTTATTTCAGATAGATTTATATATTATTGATTGATTTTTTTTGATTAAGATGAAATTAAGCGATGTCATACCGCCAAATGGACTTCAAGGATATGATTATGAAAATATTCCTTTGAATGATTTTCCAACATTGACTGCAAGACATGTCAGAAGAGAATCTCCTATACAGGTCGCACAGTTATATGGACTTGAACCCTCAAGACTTGGTTTTGTCGGTGTACAACATGAGATTTTTGATTTCAGCCAGCATGAATATGCTGCTTTAGCCCTTGGCGGCATCAGAGGTGCAGCATCTAAATCTGGTTGCCATTCACTTAGCGATGCAACTGCACATTTCATCCAATATACCATGCAGACACCCAATAATGAAGATGCCAGATTTGCAAGTGCAACAAAGTTCATCTACCAATATATGAATCTAGGCTTTGCATTAGGGACTGGACTGATAGTCACTGATGAAGAGAAGATAAGAGGCCTAAACCATAATGCTCCTCCATCTGAAAATTTTTCAAATGGCGTTTTCACGTCTTCTCCAAAAGACATTTTGCAGATCATTGGACTTGATGATAATGCTGTGAATATAGTCCCGATTACTGCTGATTATACACGTGAAATTAAGAATATGAATGATAGGTATCATGGAGGATACCCTAAATATACAATTGACAGACTTATCGAATCTGCACGTGAACAATTCATATCTACAGCTTTACACCATAATGCATGGTTTATCGGCGGAACTAGACTAGAAATAACAGATAGGAGACAGATAGAGTATCATACATGGCTTCCAAATAAAATTGTTGGCAGCGATGCAACTGCAAGATACTCAGGACTTGCTGTCGTATTGAAATAGAAAGTTATTATAACCCCTATTTTTCATTCTTAATCAAGGTCTTCTAAGGTTTATCCTAGCGAAAAGATTGGGATAACTTATGTTTTGCACTGGCTTGCCATTGTCTATATAACGGGATCTCAATTCTACTGTGACATGTGCCGGATAATCCCTCCCTAGAACCACCAGAGATGGCTCATTCCATGCAATATCCCCATTGAGCTGTATATTTCCCTTCTCTTTCTCTTCATCAATTATCCCACACAGATTCTTGATGAATGGATCATCTTTACTCTTTTTATAGGTACTGCATAGACCTTCCAAAAAGAATGCTGAGAAGCCGCCGCTATACTCAGGCATCATAAGGTTCATATCACCAACATATGCCCCTAAAGTGACATCATTGATATATCTCGTCATCAACGGAAGCGGAACAAAGGTCGAATTGACAAATGGATGCTTGTCTGCATTCTCAAATACATATTCAGCAAGATTGTGCTCTTTTTTAAAAACCAACAGGTTGGCGAGCGAGATATATGTGCATTGATAGCCTGCCAATGAACTGCTATAATATTTTGTCATGAAGGTATGGAGAAAAATCCAATATAAATATGTTTCTGAAAATCACTACTAAAAAATAACGAATCAGTAAGACATATTAAGATTATTTCAGCATCACATGCACTTTGTCTTTGATGTCACTATATGCCTTGTTCCTGAATTCATAGAGCATTGCAGGCCTATGCGCGCCATCCATGAAAGCTTCTCTCGTCTCTTTGAGAATGTCAAGCTCCCTTAGCTTCTTCCGAAAATTCCGCTTGTCCAACTTGCGCTCAAGTATACTCTCATATAGGTGCTGCATCTGGGTCAAAGTGAACTTCTGCGGAAGTATCTGGCAAGAGATATTTGTCGTCTGTATCTCCAATCTGAGCTGCACCAATGCATCATCGATTATCGTCTTATGGTCAAACGCCAATGAAGGAATCTTACCTATATCGAACCATTCCGCCCTTAGGGCATCGCTTGATGCCTTCAATTTGTGCTCCCAAGAGATCAATGCGAGATATGCAACTGAGATGACTCTTCCTCTCGGATCCCTTCCTACATCACCATATGTTTTCAGCTGCTTGAGGAAAATATCCTTTACCCCTGTCTCTTCCGTAAGCTCCCTAATGACTGCAATGTCCAGACCCTCATCCTGCTCAACAAAACCGCCAGGCAAGGCATACCTGCCGATGAACGGCTGATTCTTCCTCTTAATCAACAGTATCCTAAGCCTAGCATCATTCACTGAAAACACAACAGCATCTACCGCTAGTTTCATAAATAGTGTATATGTTACACGTTTATTTAAATGTTTGCAAATCTTTTTAAACCTTCTTTTAATTTTAAGTATCATGGCATTCAAAAAACATGATTTTGTCGAAATCGAGTACACCGGAAGACTTGAGGATGGAAGCATCTTTGATACAACTGATGCTGAAGTCGCCAAGAAAAACAGGCTTGGCAACCAGAATTCTACATTCGCGCCTGCAGTCATCTGCCTTGGCGAGGATCATGTCCTAAAAGGCATGGAAGCGCAGATAAAGGAGGTCGGAACATTCAAAGTCAAACTTACCCCTGAACAGGCTTTCGGAAAGAAAGACCCTAAGCTCCTCAAGCTCATGCCGATGAAGATATTTGTCAAGGAAAAGCTTCGGCCTGTCGTCGGCCTTGAAGTGAATATCGATGGCATGTATGGCATCGTAAGGAGCGTCTCTGGCGGAAGGGTCATTGTCGACTTCAACCATCCTCTTTCAGGAAAGACAGTCGAATATGATGTAAAAGTCAATAGGCAGGTCACTGATACTCTTGAGAAAGCAAAGGCGGTATTCAAGAATGAGATGAGGATTATAGAAAACATCCTTGAAGTGAAAGAAGACAAGCTTGTCATCAAGGAAGAGAAGTTCCCGACTGAAGTCATCGACAACGTCAAGAAAAGAATATTGGAACTGATCCCTGAAATCAAGGATGTCGTCAAGGAGAGCAAAGCTGCTTAGAAAGTGGCATTGCCTAACTTCTGATTTTTTTGTGTTTCCATCCTAGTTCTTGTGCCATCAACCCCAGGCATTCATCAACCAGAAAAGGCATATCTTTTTTGTCTGCCAAGCTGATATCACTCCCATAGATCCATGCTTCAGGCTTTCTCTCTGGAAATGCAGAACAGATGTCTTGAAAACCATAAGTGCCTTCTCTCAAGAAACGCTTAAGCTTTATTCCGCCTGAAACTCCATAAGGCACACTTGATCCATCATTGTCTAAGATATCCAGTATATTCCTTATCCCTTCAATGCCCATAGGCTCTCCGCACGCACCATTTCGGCTATATGCACCTATCGGCCCTATGTCCACAAATGGAAATTTCAATTCTCCTTTCAACTCATTGAAAAAATGCGCATGCTCCACCGTACCAATTGAAGGGATTACCATGATTCCAGTATTGCAATAAGTAGATAATTCATACCTAAATTGATTTTGGCCTGTAGCATACACAATTACTCCTAGATTGTCAGGGCACTCAACTGTTTTTGGAGGAATAGTCTTTTGATTATCTGTAAAAAGCATCTTAGAATCAGGAACATTGAGCCTATATAATTCTACCTTCATATAATCAGCTATCAAAACCCCTGATGCTGAAGTCGTTAATATCGATTGCACAGCATTATAATCTTCATGGTAAAAATAATCGAATGGTTTTGTCAATGGCGTAGAGATTATCAGGTAAGGTGAATCCATCTTTTTTTGCGGCAACTTGGTATTTATAAAGGTTGCTGAATATCCCTGTTTTTTGTTTCTGAGGATGAGCAACACTAATTTTAAATACTAGTACTACATTGGAGTTAATATAATTTTGAGGTGTCAAGGTGGATAAATTTACAGCTTCTCCAAAGGGAGTCTCTATAGGAAAACAGCATGAGCTAGATAAAGAGCTTGAGGCCCTTATAGCCCAGCAGAAGAAAGGGATAAAAGTAGTTGGAGCCGGAGGCGCTGGAAACAATACAATAAATAGGATTGCTGAAGTGGGTGTCGCAGGCGCTGAGACTGTCGCAATCAATACTGATGCTCAAGACCTTCTCTATACCACTGCAGACCATAAGATACTGATCGGAAAGAACCTGACCAAAGGGCTTGGAGCAGGCGCTATCCCAAAAGTAGGTGAAGAAGCTGCAAGAGAACAGGAAGCTGAGATCAGGACTGCACTCAATGGTGCTGACATGGTCTTCATAACCTGCGGAATGGGTGGAGGGACCGGAACAGGAAGCGCTCCGGTTGTCGCTGAGATCGCCAAGAAACTAGGCGCTTTAGTCATAGGAATCGTCACAATGCCATTCTCAATGGAAGGGCACAGAAGATATGATAATGCTGTGATGGGCCTTGAGAATCTGGAAAAGAATGTTGACACACTCATTGTGATACCGAATGATAAATTGATTCAGCTTGCCCCTGACCTGCCGCTCCATACTGCATTCAAGGTCGCTGATGAGATACTCACAAATGCCGTAAAAGGGATTGCTGAACTCATTACTAAAGCAGGGCTTGTGAACCTGGATTTTGCTGATGTCAGGACTGTCATGAGTTCAGGAGGAGTAGCCCTTATTGGCGTAGGTGAGTCTGATACTGAGAACAGGGCCATTGAATCAGTGCAGAAAGCCATAGAGAATCCTCTGCTTGATGTCGACATCTCCGGCGCTACCGGCGCTCTCATCAATGTCTCGGGAGGACCTGACATGACCCTTAATGATGCCAAGAAGGTTGTAGAGACTGTCTCTTCGAAGCTTGATGAGGATGCAAGAGTAATCTGGGGTGCATCAATAATGGATGACCTGCAAGGGACCATAAGGACTATACTCATCATAACCGGTGTGAAGAGCATGCAGATATATGGGAAAGAGAAGAGGCTTGTCGAGAAGAAACAGAGCATGGAAGATACCCTAGGGATTGATTTTGTCGATTAGATTTATATAATTCTTTATGTTTTAGTGCCGCATGAAGATTGTCTTATATGGCGCATCATGGTGCCCGGACTGCACAAGGAGCAAAAGGTTCCTTGATGAACATAAGCTGAAATATGAATACAATGACCTGGAAAGGAATCCGGGATTTGCTGATGAAGTCATAAAGATAAATGAGAAGATCGGAAAAGGGCCATACAGAAGCATACCATTGATAATTATTGATGACAAGATTTTCCTAAGCGAGCCAAGCAACCAAGACCTTGGAGTGGCAGTCGGAATATTTAAATAGCAGTTCTCCTAGAGAGGTTATATGGCAAAAAACTGGGTCACTGATGTAATCAAGGCTTTGGGTGGAGTTTTCGACATGCTTGTCGAGCATTCTGACCAGAAGATTGAAGAGCTCAAGAAGAAAGCGCTGCACCTGTTTTTTGTCTATGGCCTGTTTTTTGTGGCTGTCCTGTTCCTTGTGATAGGCCTAATCAAGTACCTTGCTGAGATCAGATTCTTTGCTTCAGAAGGAGTCTCATTCATGATAGTCGGGAGCATAATGATTGTGCTGCTCGCAGCCTATTCTATGTTCGATAGGGTCTGATTGGCTAATCTATCCTCACCAAATGAACCATGTTCTAAAAATAGATATCTAATCACCCTAATGAACGAAGTATTATAACAGATAAACATTATAGCTAGACAAGTCGAAGAAAATCACTGCAGAGCCATGAGTTATAGCATCTGCACAACTATTCCCTGTATGCCTTTTGCCATCATCTCTACTGCCACTGCCATGAGAAACAATCCTAATATCCTTGACATGATGTTCACCAGCTTCGGACTGACCTTTGATACCATCAATGAGAATATGAAAAACACTATACCCACCAGGATGAATGAGCCTAAGATGCCGCTAAGCACTGCAGTCCTACCTAATTCCAAAGTCTTTACTGTGATGAAAGAGATTGTTCCCGGCCCTGTCAGCATCGGTGTAGCAATTATCGTAGTAAGACTATCGATTGTCTCTATCTTCTTCTTTTCTTCCGGAGGCTTAGGCTTGACCATATTGTATGCCAAGACAATGAGGATGATACCACCAGCTACCCTAAATGAGTTCAGTGTGATCCCAAATATGCTAAAAAGAGACGGACCAACCAACGCCATGATTATCGCTAGCACGAATGCTGTCAAGGTCGATTTTATTGCAATCAGCCTTACATCCATCTTCTTCTCAAATGCCTGTATCAGGAAAGGGAATGAAGAAAGCGGATTTAAGAGCACGAATATCTGTATCATCAATGATAGATCCATCATGACTATCCCGATTGGTACCTAGTTTATATTGTTTTTCCTCAATATGGCAGGAACCGGAATCCCGCTTCGTTTAAGCAACTGCAAATTTTTGAAGAGAGGATTGTTAAAAAAGAATCTCAGACCTATTAGGTAGCATAAAGTATCCATTCCACAATCCTTAAATATACTTTTCTTTTCGGTTAAGGATATGAAAGCAATTATACCTGTCGCCGGAAAAGGGACGAGGCTTAGACCTCATACTTTCACGCTTCCAAAAGCGCTGCTGCATGTCGCCGGAAAACCTATCTTAGGACATATCCTAGACCAGGTGAAAGAAGTTGGAATAACTGATGTTGTCCTAGTATTAGGCTACCTTGGGAACAAGATAAAGGAATATGTCGAATCAGATTACCCTGACATGAATTTTGCTTATGCAAACCAGGAGCATTCACTGGGACCAGGACATGCGATATCGCTTGCTGAACCATTCCTCACCGAAGAGGATGAAGTCCTGATAATTTTTGGGGACACCATATTTGTAGGTGACCTAAACCAAGGGTTGAACAAGAAGTTTGACGGCTCAATCGCTGTAAAGAGAGTAGAAGACCCCAGACGATTCGGAATTGTTGAGATGAAAGGGCATAAGATTGTGAGTGTCATCGAGAAACCTGATATCCTTGAACCTAGGGATGCCATGATAGGCATGTATTTCATAAGGAATTCAAAGCTTCTTTTTGAATCCCTTAAAGAGATGATCAAGAGCAAGAGGCAATCAAAAGGCGAATTCTATTTCACTGACGCTCTTGCAATCATGATCGAGAAAGGCGCAAATCTTACAACTTTTGAGATGGAAGGATGGTTCGACTGCGGAAAACCTGAGACTCTTCTCATGACAAACAGATACCTCCTTGATGCCAAGGGAAACGGCGTGACTAGGGTCGTGAATGAGAATACCATCATCATCCCGCCTGTGTTTGTAGGGAAGAATGTAGAGATGAAGAATTCAATAATAGGACCGCATGTCTCCATAGCTGATGGCGCAAAGATAGACTATTCTATAATAAAAGACAGCATAATCAACAAGAATGCCGTGATAAAGAAAGCACAGCTCAATGAATCGTTGATAGGCGAGAATGCGACTGTTGAGAGCAGGCTTGAGAAGCTCAATGTCGGAGATAATTCCGAGATAAATTTCACGAGCTGAAAAGTTGATGATGCCGCCAAAATAAGATCATAGGAATGCTCTTCTCCCAGGACCAGGATTAGGTTTATAGCCTCTTACCCCTATAGCTTATCCGCCTAATTTAAATATTAAATCCTTGTACTCTAATCATGCTTAAGAGGATTATTTCAGAACTTAGACAAATTGCAAATAGTACTAATGCTGAATATCTTGAATATCCTATAGTCTATCCTATAGGCATTATGGACGCGCCTGCGATAAAGATAGGCCATGGCTCTAATAGACTGTATTCATTTTGCGGTGTCCATGGCGATGAGGTTTCACCATTGATAGCATTAGCCAAAACTGCAGAAATGATTTTACAAGCAAAGTTAGATGTAACTTTCTATGGGATAGCAATCAATCCCCTTGGAACAAGGGATGGTGTAAGAGAGACCGTCCTTGAAGAATATGGCAGCTCATCTTTCCAAGATTTTGATTTCAACTGGATATGGAAAAATGACCAATTTCAAGAATTAAGAGATAGTGTTATCTCTATTTTTGATGGACAGGCTGAGTTCACATTATGCGACCATCACGAAGGCAAGCTTAATTTTTTCTCTATCGGCACTAGTCCTTACCTATTAATACCAAGCAATTTTGATGAAAGAGATGTTTACTTAAGCAGAGACCTCAGGATAGGAAGATTCAATCAACTTCCATGCTACACTGCAAGCGAACAGAACATGATATCATATGTAAAATCAGTTTTTCCTACCTCGCGATGCTTGATATTTGAGACAAGCAATGTTTTATACCGCAGACCAAATCTCCATACGGACATGGATATATCTCTCGCAAGGATTGTATCTAATGGGCAATTATAAGTATACTATGTCCTTAGAAAAGTATTTATTCTCGGTTCATTAATTCTACTTCATGTTCAAGAGATATAAACGAGAAGCAATAACTCTTAGAAGAGATCTTGGACTAAAAGATGCTGTGATTGCGGGTGTAGGAATAATTGTCGGCGCAGGGATATATGTGCTTATCGGCGCT
This sequence comes from Candidatus Woesearchaeota archaeon, assembly GCA_023701075.1. Classification (GTDB taxonomy): domain Archaea; phylum Nanobdellota; class Nanobdellia; order Woesearchaeales; family GW2011-AR15; genus GW2011-AR15. The sequence continues at coordinate 2,860 of JAMPXQ010000011.1, read as the reverse complement.
GCGGCAGGACATGCACAGAATGGTGTATGGATATCATTCATCATCGCAGCATTCATCGCTTTCCTGACCGGTCTTAGCTATGCTGAACTTTCTTCAATATATTCTAGTGCATCCGGTGAATATTCCTATATTGAACATGCTTTTGGGAAGAAGATTGCTTTCATCGCCGCATACCTTGTCCTGCTTTCAGGTGTCATCAGTGCAGCTGCTGTGTCTCTTGGTTTTTCAGGCTATCTGAATTCATTATTAAATACTTCAAGCATCATCCCTATAGCTATAGCTGCAATAATCATCTCCACACTGATAAATATAGTTGGGATAAAAAGCTCCATGAATCTCACAATATTCATGACTGTAAGCAGCATAATCGGCCTGCTTGCGATAATAGTCCTAGCATTGCCCCATTTTGGAAAAGTAGATTATTTTGATTTCCCCGGGATTACAAGCTTATTCAAAGCATCTTCTCTCATCTTTTTTGCTTATATTGGGTTTGAATCTGTTGTGAAACTATCTGAAGAGACAAAGAACCCAAGGAAAAATATTCCACTGGCTCTGATGATCTCACTTGGAATCAGTTCAATCATATACATACTGACTGCAATCGCTGCAATAAGCGTGATACCCTGGAATGTGCTTTCTTCTTCTTCTGCACCGCTGGCTGATGTAGGCAGAGTCTTGCTTGGGAGCAATGCGCACCTGGCAATCTCGCTGATTGCTGTCATGGCAACCGGAAACACCATAATCATGGTCTTAGTGACAATCTCCAGGATGATCTATAGCATGGCAAAAGAATATCCGAAAATAGCAGTTTTGTCTTCTGTGAATAAGTTCACGAATACTCCACATATAGCAATCATCTTCACTGGGTTACTAAGCTTATTATTCTTATTTCTGGGTAGTATCGAGACAGTTGCAGAGATCACCAATTTTGCCGTGTTCACAGTATTTGGACTCATCAACTTAGCTTTGATAAAGATAAGATTCATGAAGCATAGGCATGAGATGTTCCATGAGCCTCTCAATATCGGAAAATTCCCGTTGCTTGGCTTCCTTGGATTCCTGACATGCATTTTCATGATAGCCAATCTTGAGACAAAAGCAGTAGTGATAGGTAGCCTTCTTATGGCCAGCGGACTTTTGATCTATACATTCATCAAACCGCAATAAGACACCTAATCACATGACTTGATTTTGAAGCATAACAAACAATAAATAACAAAAGATTAGAAAAGTTATATATATCAACCCTCGTTGTTCTTCACATATTCATATGCACCATAGGCAGCCAGGACACCTTCTGCAACACCTGTTATCGCCTGCTTGAAATGAGTATCGACAACGTCTCCTGCTGCAAAGAAACCAGGGATATTCGTCTCTGATTTCCGGTTTATCTTTATCTCGCCTTTCTCGTTTAGTTCAACACCGATTGATTTTGCGAGTTCTGAAAGGGCGATATGCCCTATGGCTATGAAAAGACCGTCTAATCTGAGCTCTTTTGAGCCATTAAAATCCCTGTCCAACATCACTGATGTGACTCCTGACTTGTCCCCTTTTATCTCTAAGACATTTGCATTGTTTATTATCTCTATCTTCCCGTTCTTCTCTATCCTCTTCATATTTGGAGGCTCAGGACGGATCTTCTCCTTCCTATATATGATATAGACTTTCTTTGCATGCTCAGCCAATACCAATGCGTCTTTTGCTGCGCTGTCACTTCCTCCGACTATCGCCACATCCTTGTTCCTATAAAAAAAGCCATCGCATAACGCGCAATAATGGACTCCCTTGTTCTTGAATTCGTCATGGCCCGGAACCCTAAGTTCCCTCCATTTGGTCCCTGTCGCAAATATGACTGTCTTTGCCTCAATCTTCTCTTTGCCTATCTCTGCAATAAAATGATTGTCCTTCCTCTCAAGGCTTGCGACCCTGTCATCCCTGAAATCAATGAACTCTTTGTAATCTTCTGCATGCTTCCTTAAGTTATCTGCAAGCTCCTGGCCTGTCAGCTTTGAGAATCCAGGATAGTTCTCTACCCTATCAGTCATAGTTATCGTGCCTCCAGGAAGCTCACCTACGAGAAGTGCCTTAAGGCCTAATCTTCCGGCGTACATCGCAGCACCGTATCCTGTCACACCTGCACCTATTATCAGAGTATCATACATATTGGTTCACCTTTGGATAGAAAAAGCGGTTTGTTTTATATATGTTAGCCAGGAGTGAATCTTGCTATTTGAATTATGCACTCCGCTGGGCATTGAGGCTAAATCCTCACTGGAACGTATGGATTGATAGAATATCCTTTCTTTGAAAAAGTCATGATGATGTCCCCTTCTCCTGAAACAGTCAGCATCTTATCTTTTAGCCCATAGATTGCAGATGCTGCCCTCTCTCTCATCTTGCTGCCTATGCCATCGTATAATATTACTTCAGCTATCTCTTTTGCGCTTATTATCTTCTGGCTATTCTCTGCAAGCAACCTTATCAAGGGATATTCATTCTTTCCTAGCCTTATCTCTGAAAAAATGCCTTTATAGCTTATCCTTCCATCTGAATAAAATGTGAAATGGCCTATCTCAGTCTGGCTGCCTGAACCATCTGCAAAATGCATCGGCAAAGGTTTTATAAAATTCTTCCTGAACAATGAATATACCAGTTCATGATTGTTGTCTGAACCTGATATCAGATCTACCAGCCCTGACCGGTTCTTCACTTGCACTTCCTCACCCTGCTTAATAAGTTCCCTCTCTGAGACACTGATGACACCAGATTCCTTATAGCCTACTGACTGGAACATCTCTACAAGATCATTTATCGTAAGGCCTGATTCCTTCAGATCTATCTGGAATGTCGTTTTATCCAT
>JAMPXQ010000132.1 GCA_023701075.1 Candidatus Woesearchaeota archaeon | reverse complement strand
CATCAGGTGTAAAATAAACAGTAACCTGATTCGCCAATCTTAATGTGCAATTGAAATCAGATATCGATGTATCTCCTGGTGAATGGACTGCTATGGCTGATAGGACTTTAATCGAGAACTCATTGATAGTCTTTTGTGAGTTTTCATCTACTGTATAAGGCACGCCGTCAACTGTAAACGTGCAGGCGGTCCCTTGGATATTTGATTCGACCACTTCAATTGTGTTTTGGTCATAAGAATACGGCTGGCCATGCACAAGCCAGACACTTTGTGCATCTGCGCAATCAGCGCCATGCGCTCCAGCCATCAATGCAACAAACACCAATGCAAAAGAAAATAATCTTAGTCTAATATCCATCTTCATTCACCCATACTTTTTAACCAGATATCATATCTTTGTGTTAACGCCTTTTTAAAGATTTCTCAATCTTCGGATATCTATCTGCATATACAAAAAAAGAAAAAAACCTGAAGAATCAAAAACCCAATCGTACAGATTGATGTGAAATTTTAACAAATAATTCAATAAACAATATTAGTATCAGATCATCTTTTCTACAGCCAAAGCGACTTCCTCAATCTTTGGGAATGCATCAATATCCACCAGCAACTTCTTCTTCTGATAATATTCTATCAGCGGAGCTGTCTGGGCTTCATATACTTCAAGCCTTTTCTTCACAATTTCTGGTTTCTCATCATCCCGCTGGACAAGAGGAGTTAGGCACTTATCGCAAATCCCTGTCTTTTTTGGTCTCATGAATTCTATATTATATGGAGTGCCGCATGTCTTGCATGTCCGCCTTCCTGATATCCTCTTTATTATCTCTTCATCAGCCAGCATGAAATTTATCACTCTGTCTATCTTTGATATCTTAGAGAGGAAATCTGCTTGCGCAATCGTCCTTGGATAGCCATCCAGGACATATCCAATCTTGCAATCTTGCCTTGATATCCTCTCTTTTAGCATGTCATTTGTGACTTCATCAGGCACAAGAAGCCCTTCATTCATGTATTCAGATGCTTTTTTCCCCAGTTCAGTCTGGTTCTTTATGTTCTCACGAAATATATCTCCTGTGGATATATGGGGGATATGCAGCTTTTTTGAAAGTATCTTTGCCTGCGTGCCCTTGCCTGCACCCGGCGGGCCTAGAAAAATAAGCCTAGCCAAAGTAGCTCAGCTCCGTCTTAACATCCCTCTCGATGTCCCATGTATCTACAAGCTTCTTCAGATGCTCTTTTAGCTGAGGCTTGAGCTTCTGCCAGGCAGCATAAGCTTCTTTTATGAATTTTGCATTCTCTTCATCATTGTTCTCTACTGCAACAAGGCTTGAAAGCCTAAGGAGCCTTTGGATATTCTTATAGACTACGAACGCGGCTTCCCTTGTGTCATCATCAATATATTTTGATTCATACATGTCGCTTAAGTCAGTATCAGGCTGTATGCTGAAACTTAGGAGGTGTGCAAAATAATCCATCTTCTCAAACATCCTTATCCTGATCTTCTGGAGCAGTATCTCAGAATCCTCATGCAGCTCCTCGATATCAAAATCCCGATTGAGATTGATATATTCCGGAAGCGAATATTTATCTTTCAATTTGCCATATCGTTCTTTAAGTGCCATAAGGATGATGATTTGAGCGAGATATTAAAACGTTTCGGATGGAAACAGAACAAGTCTATCTGTATTCCCCGCATAGCAAGATGCCAGGAGGTCTGCCAGGCCTATGGGAATAGACTTCTTCTGTCATCCTCTCAAACTGAAGTATTCTAAAAGAAATCCCTTTCTTGACCTGAGAGGGAGTATATGCTATGCTATCACGAGCATCTATACGTTGCATGGGATTCTCTTCGTCCATGACAAAGACTTTATCTGTATTTACTCTTGCTGACAGATAGATTGTCCCTCCTTCTTTATACCAGACTTTTGAAAAATTGAACATAGGATCTCCTGCAATCACGACTTCTAGTGCTTTGTCCCATGGTACAGGCAGCCTGCTAAGACCAGGCTGGAAACCTATTAAAGTATTAGATTGGACAATCATCTTTTCTCCAGGAGGCAGATAAATTTCAATAAGTGACATTTCTTTTTCTGCTCTTATCTGAATCTCATCAGGTTTATTTTTTCTTGCAGAATAATGTACAAATATGGTGTCTGCAAAATCAACTTGAGGTGCCATGGAATGTGTAAACCTTAAGAATGGGTTGAACTTATAGGTCCATTCTCTAGGATCTCCTTTTTTGCTTCCTTCATGGTTTTTATGAATTATTATTGGTCCATATTCATTAAGTTTCCAGGAGATTGCATTCCTGTGAGAAGCATATATATTTAACATTAAGTTGTTAGGTAATTTCAATATAGTGTCTATGGCATCGGATTGTGAAAAATAGCCCATGGGCTCTAATGGTTGTGTTTTTTTTGTTTCTATGTTAACAGTATTCTGGTTTCTTAAGAAAGATATTTCTTTAAATGTATTATTTTCAATAGGTATTCCGCTAAACACTATGTTTTTTGTGGACATATCCAAATAGACATAACCATTATATTCCTCTAAACCGTCACATATATCCCTATGTACTCCAATCAAAGTAGGAAGCGTATTAATCAACACCTGTTCTAAATTTATCTCTTTTGAAGGAGATGCAAAATGGATTGGCTGTAGTAAATTATCATAAACAGGAATAGACTCATATAAAACCGCATCAGTACTTTCCTGTCGGATTTCATCACTTTTTTTAACTTCTTCAAGTACAACTTCGCCATACCTTCCAGTCTTATTTATGTCCAACCAAAAAAAGATAGTTTCTTCTGAGTATAACAATGCTTGAAGCGGTCTTCTTGTTGCAGTCATTTTTAATTCTAAATGTGCTGTAATCATAGTTTATATTTAAAATTAAGTCTCGTTTTACCTATAATTCCATCACTGATACAGCCAGTTGAAATGAATCAGCCTATTTTGGCAGCCCTTGTTTAGAATGCAACTAGAACTCTATGAACTTCTCGATGAACATGCTTACATCATCATGGATAGGGTTATCTATGCTATCTTCTATCAGCACAAGCTTTGTCCCGCGCGGCCTCACTTCAAGAACCAGATCATATATGAATTTCAATATATCGCTTGGGCTGCAGTACAGGAGCAGGTCGGTTATCTTATCAAAGACAATCACCTTGCAACCAAAGTCTTCTAAAAATGCCTTTATAGTTATCCTTAGCTCAGTCAAGGCGCCAGGAGAGCTTGTGAAAAAGCAGCCTGCAACCTTTGGCGGAGTCTCTAACGTAGCTGTCAATGAATCGATGAATATCACATCCTGTATAGAAATCCTCTTCTCTTTGCATAATCCGCATAGCTCTGTGAATGTCTTAGATGTAGTCACGTAACCTATCTTCTGGTTTTTTGGCAAGCAGCTCAGCTTTTCAATAAATTCTCCCGATTCTGCAACCAGCAGAACGTCATTTTTCTCTATCTCTCTCTTCAGGTTCACGTTAAGGATATCAAGGTGACCCTATTATAAATATTCTGCCATTTTCTAAATCTGCCTTGCAAAACTATTTTAACCTGATTTTTTTATTGTCCAATATGGCAGCACCGATAAAACCAACCATAACCTTTGATGACTTAAAGAAGATTGATGTAAGAGTAGGAAGGATTGAATCCGTAGAAGACATAGATTCAGATAGGCTAGTGAAGCTCACGGTCAATTT
>JAMPXQ010000131.1 GCA_023701075.1 Candidatus Woesearchaeota archaeon | reverse complement strand
GGATATCCAGAATTACCAGGCTTTCCTCATCATTGGCATAATATCTTGGAATTATTTCTCTGAATCGACTTCCCTAAGCATAAGCTGGCTAGTATCAAATTCTGTGTACTTCAAAAAACACAAGATAAACCCTCTCATCATAATATTCAGCGCAAGCCTTACAAGCCTCATCAGCCTGATAATAAATATCCTGATCCTGTTTTCGGTCCTTCTGGCATTCAATACAAGGATGCATATAGAGAATTACCTTTTCTTGCCTTACCTTCTCCTGTTCTTTATCTTCACCATAGGCGTATCCCTAATCATAACCTCAGTATATATCCATTTCAAGGATATATCCCATGTCTGGAGCTTTATGCTTCTCATAGGATTCTGGCTATCCCCTATAGTCTATTCAGAGACCCAGGTCCCTGCAAGATTCATAAAATTTTATATGTTCAATCCTCTTGCAAGAGTCATAAGCCATCTTAGGAACTCTCTTTTGTATAACTATATCGATAGCATAGACCAGATAATCATCACTTTGCTCCTTACAGTGATACTTTTCTTCATTGGCCTATTCATGTTTGATAATCTATCAAGAGATATAGGCGAAAAGATATGAAACCGATAATCGAACTGGTGAATGTCTCCAAAGTATATAGCAATCAGAAAAATGGCTTTGGACTCCATAATCTTACGCTTAAAGTGCATAGATCAGAATCCATCGGCATCATAGGCGCAAATGGTGCAGGAAAGACCACCTTCCTCAAGCTCCTTGGCGGAATCTTGAAACCTAGCTCTGGAGAGATAAGGTTAGATGGCAATGTTCTCCCCTTCCTTGATATAGGTTCCTGCCTGCAGGAAGACTTAAACGGCATAGAGAATATATTCTTATATGGCTCAATATTAGGCATGGAAAGAGAGGATATAAAAAATAACCTTGAGAGAATTATAGACTTCTCTGAGATTGGGCATTACGCGAATAAAAAAGTCAAAGAATACTCAAACGGGATGAAACTTAGGCTTGTCTTCTCAATAATGATATTCTGCAGGACAGACATACTCCTTATAGATGAAGTCCTGGCTGTAGGAGATATAAATTTCCAGATGAAATGCCTAAGCAGAGTCAACCTTTTCAGAAAGAATGGCGGAACTGTCATACTTGTCTCCCATGATATGGAACTGATAAGAAATATGTGCGACAGGACAATATTGCTTGACAATGGCCGAATTGCAAAAATTGGCCCGTCATTTGAGGTAGTCTCATATTACCTCAGCCTCAATGACAAGAACAAGAAAGACACTGTCAAAAAGATATTATCAAGAAAACTGGAAAACCTGAACAAATTGAAAAAAGACCTTGAAACCATAAAATCTAAGGGAACTGCCATCTGGTTCCAGAAAAAAAGGAAGATAGATGAACTATCAAGAAAAATCAATGAAGAGACACTCAACCTGATTGATTTTATCAATGATGAACTCTCAAGACTGAAGACTGAACTAGACAACATCAACTGCGATAATCTAAGCAGCGGACAAAAAACAGCTCTGCTCGGCACAATAGATCTTATCAAATCCATGCTTAACCTAAAAGAAGGCCTATGCGGCATCAATGATGGAGACAGGATATGGCTAAAATATATCTATTCTTTAGGATACAGCATAACCGGCAGAGCCGGCGATTCCCTATTCAATGATAAGATTGACTTATTTGTAGACATCCTGACAAAATCAAAGAATGCGAGCAACATCAAATCAACACTTGAAGAATTCAGGACAGCATTAATACTAATAGACCTAGAAACAACACCAAATGATGTCATAATATCCAGTTTTTTAAGATATGGAGAAATCAATCATAAGCTAAGAATCTTCACGGAACTGGAGACAAACACCCATCTGAAAAACTTTGCTAGATACCATATGATACTTATCGAAGAACAGTTGAATAGCCTAAGGCTTATCAGTGCATTCGAACCTACAGAAGAGGTCCATTCAAAGATTTCCAAGCTTACTGATCTTAGAGAATCCCTAGCCAAATACATGATGACACCGCTTGAACAATCTGACACCAGAAAGAAAGCATCTATCCTTGATGTTGCAATAATGGACAAGACCGGCTTTAGGAAACAGACATTCAATACCGGTGAGAGGTTAAATTTGACAATTCACTATCATGCTCATAAGCTCATCAGAAACCCAGTATTTGGCATAGCCATCTTCAAAGATGACGGAACTTTGATCTGCGGCCCAAACACAAAATTTGATGGAATCAGAATACCTGATATCAATGGAAAAGGGAAAATCTCTTTTGCAATAGAAAAACTCCCTTTGCTCTCCGGAATCTATTATGTCTCAGCTACAATCCATACCCAAGACAATATCTATCCGATAGACCAGCATGATAAGAGATACATGTTTGAAGTCACTGGCAAAAACAACAAAGATATTGGCCTTCTCAAACTGAAAAGCAGCTGGACCATTGGTGAAAAGGACAATAACAGTTAATTTTAAAAAAAATCTAAACATCTTCTCTGATGATGAAGAGAACCATGCATATCTTTGCTTCTTTAGCCTATATCATCATCCTGACATTCACAATAGATGTCTTCTTATTCTTATGGGAGAGATACAACAAAAGCAAGATCTTCCCTGGCTCATGAAGGTGCAAAGATGAACATATTGATGATACACCCTCATGATATCTATTCTTCGTATGAACCATGGACCATCAGGATAACTTCCCTGGCGAAAGAATTCTCAAAAAAAGGACATAAGGTGAAATTGGCCTATTTCCCATTGCCGACAAAAGAGAGGGGCATAATCACATCTAATAAGATCACAGATTATGAGACCATACCTTTGGACCGCAGGAAATGGTCGATCATCAAAAACATTGATAAGATCAGGAGATTCGGAAGATGGGCAGACATAATACATTTCCAGAAATGCTTCACCCATGCGTCAATACCTGCACTCTTATCTGCCTATGCAAATAAAAAACACGTGCATTACGACTGGGATGATTGGGAATATGGGATATACATGTGGTCGCCACCTTCAAAAGTATATGGCTGGTATCTTGACCAGATTGAAAGGATAATCCCTAGATGCGTCGACACGATCTCTGTCGCCAGCGATGAGCTCATGGAAATGGCCAGAGAGTATGGGTTCTATGGTGAAACCATAAAGGTGAATGTATGCGCAGACATTGAAAGGTTCCATCCTGGCTATGACAAGCAGATCATGAGAAAAAAATATGGGATTAATGGCAAGATAGTGCTGTATCTTGGGCAGCTGCACGGCGCCCAATATGTTGAACTATATCTGAAGGCTGCAAAGATTGTCACTGAAGTAGAAAGAGATGTGAAATTCCTGGTAGTAGGGGATGGTTCAGATATTGACCGGCTAAAGCAGATAGCAGCCAACCTTAAGCTGCAAGACAAAGCCATCTTTGCAGGAGCGGCCATAGGGAAGAATGTCAATCTTTTTCTGGCGACGGCAGATGTAGCAGTGGCCTGCTTTGCTGATACTAAACAAGTCAGGTGCAAGTCTCCGCTGAAGATTGCTGAATACATGGCATCCGGAAAAGCGATTGTCGCCAGCAATGTCGGAGAGGTTCCATGGATGACCAATGGAGCTGCAGCCTTGTCAAAGCCCGGCAACCCAAAGTCATTGGCAAAAGAGATACTCATCCTCCTGAATGATGATAAATTAAGGCAAG
>JAMPXQ010000130.1 GCA_023701075.1 Candidatus Woesearchaeota archaeon | reverse complement strand
TAGGCTTGATAAGTATGTCAAGCAGGAACTGCTGAGATTCAAATCAAAAGAACAGGTAGAAAAAGAGCATGGTGGGTCTCTTCCATTAAAAGAGTTAATCCCTTATTGGTGGTCTGATGGCTGGGCCATAACAAAACAGGTATTCCCTTATGTCGTGATAGGAGTCGGGCTAGGTGCATTGATCCATGGTTTTGTCCCGACTAGTTTTGTCGAGCAGTATCTATCGACAAAAGAGTGGTGGGCAGTCCCTATAGCAGTCCTTATCGGAGCACCATTATATGCAAATTCAGTCAGCGTTATTCCAGTTTTAGAAGCACTTGTAGGTAAGGGAGTTCCTTTAGGGACAGCGCTTGCCTTCATGACAGCGATTGTGACAGTATCAATCCCTGAGATCCTGATACTGCGAAGAGTCATGAGATGGCAGCTGCTGGCGATATTCTTTTCCATTACGATAATAGGGATAATGATAATGGGATATGTCATGAACGCGGTATTGTAACACCAAGGGGTTCATATTTAGTGGCTAGTTCCACAACTCTTAAATATCCTTGATTCATTTTTATCTCAATTAGGAAAATGAGCAAGAAAAATATTCTCTGGCAGAAATGGCACATATTATTCAAGGTCTTGCCGCTTTTGATTATAATCTTTATCTTGAAATTGGTGTTTCACCAGTTTGGGCTTGAATACATATCTCTTAACGCGCTGTTTACAAGCCTTATAGCATCTACCACATTTCTGATAGGATTCTTGATAACTGGAGTTATCTCAGATTATAAGGAAAGCGAGAAATTGCCTGGAGAGCTTGCATCATCTCTTGAGTCATTGTATGATGAGGCGCAGATTCTGGAGAAGACTAAAAGTACAAAACCGACAAAAGAGTTCATCAGGTTTTATAAGGATTATGTGCGGGCGGTGAATAATTGGTTTGAGAAGAAAGAGCGAACAAGGGCAATAATGGGTAGGTTGAGTGAGATGAATGATTATTTCGCGAAGTTTGAGCCATTGACGCAGGCGACATTCATAGCAAAGATGAAGAATGAGCAAAACACCCAGAGGAAGATAATCACAAGGATACATACAATAAGGGAGACAAGCTTTGTCCAGTCCGCATATGCGATACTTGAAGTCCTAGGTTTTTTCGTCATCAGCGGGTTATTGATACTTAAGGTTGAGCCGTTCTATGAAGCAGTTTTCTTCACGGTTGTAGTATCATTCCTGATAATGTACATGGTCTTTTTGATAAAGGATCTGGATAATCCTTTCGAATATGAGCGTTATGGTGAGACAGGTACAGAAGTTTCGCTAAAGCCGTTGCATGATTTCATATCCAGGCTTTGAAAAAAGTGTCTTGGCTGGCAAATTGATGAGCTAAATCGATATATATATAAAGCAGATTTTACTATTTACCTGTTATGAGAAAGATTCTTCTGTTATTGTTCTTGTTTGTACTCATGCCGGTCATCTTTGCAGAAGACACAGATGGAGACGGTCTTGACGATGGCTGGGAAGCAAGGAATTTCAAGACGCTTACTTATAGCGGGAATGCAGATCCGGATAATGATGGGATATCCAATTTCAATGAATATATCCAGGATTCCGATCCTATGGCAGAAGAGAAGGAGATAAACTGGATAGGGATAATGATTGTTGTATCTGTTGCAGTTGTCTTGATACTTTCAGGTCTTATCATCCTTTCAAGGCTTCAGCCGCAAAAAAAGAAAGATTCACTTAAAGATATGGTCTCTTCAATGAGATCAAGAGGGATGAAGCAGGATCAGATAAAGCAAGAATTGGTCAGATCAGGATATAATCTTCAAGAGATAAATAAGTACCTATGATTGAGATATTTGGTTCAGAAATCAAATCATTGGAGATTCTTTCATTGTTGTATGATAAGAAGCTTGTAGTAAGGCAAGGGTTTTATGGTCATGAGCTGTCTGCAGTTGAATCTTTCTGTAAAAAGGAAAATCTGCATTTTGTGATATCTGTTTTCAAAGTGAGGCCGATAGAAAAAGGCTATTCCAATAAGGGCATGCTGAGTAAAGAAGGCATGTCGTTTGTCTATATCTCAAAGGATGAGCTGCTCGCGAATAAGGCGGCGTATTTCGAGATAAAAGAGGATCATTTTAATCTCGGTATTCTCCTGGGCTATCCAAGATGCTGCTGCAGTTTTTTTGAGAAGAGATTTCCGTATAGGTCTAAGTTAGACAATAATTATGATGATGATGTCTTGGCAGCTTCTCCAAAAAAAAGATATCCTTTCCAGATGAATATATTCAAGCGTAGCGAAGATTGCAGTCTATTGAGTCATTTCCCCTGCTCTTTAGGGTGCAAGGAAAGTCTAGTGATTGCGGACGCTTATTTGGAAGTGCTAAGATTGCAAGACGTTTCAAGAGCAAGAGCATTTGAATCAGGCCTTAGATGCAAGATGATGGGGAAAACCTTTTTCTGAGGAAAACTATTTAAACAGGAATTCTTCATAATGATGGATAAAAGTGGTGGAAGATTGAATAAAAAACTGATTTTCATATTGTTTGCCTTGATATTGGTATATTCAGTGCTTGCTGAAGACACAGATGGGGATGGCATGGATGATGCCTGGGAGATACTTTATTTCAAGTCATTGACTCAGAATCAACTGGGTGACTTTGATAAGGATACTGTCAATAATCTTGTAGAATTCTCATTGAAGAGCAACCCTTCTGTTAATGACACAGATTCAGATAAGTTCCTGGATGGGATAGAATATTTCTATGCAACAAATCTCACAGACGCAAAGTCCTATCCTAAAGAGAGTGCAAATAAGATAACCTTGATAAGTCCAAGGTTTGGGACAGCATCGCTTAACACCTTCACTTTGCTTGTCGGGACTGCAAATAAGTCAACATGCAAGACTAGCATCAGTTCTACAGATAAATATGATTCTATAGTGGCCCAGTCACAGTTGTTCACGACATCAAATAATCTCAATCACACAAAACAGATGTCGATAAGCAGCCAGATAGAGACAAGGCTATATATCTATTGCAAGACTACTGTCGGTGGTTATACAAACGATGCATTCCCTAAAGAGGTTGTCTTAAGCGTAGATGCGACAAAGCCAGTCATCTCTTCAGCGATTGCAGAGCCTAATCCGGTCTTTGAGAAATTGGAGGTAGATTTGATTTCTCAGACTGATGATAAGACAATCTGCAGGTATTTCACTACAGATGTAAATCCTATGGGGTATACTGCTGCATTTAGTAACGTCTCGTTGAGCGAATTTAGCACAAAGACGACAAAAAGGCTGGATGCTACGACAAATCCTGCAATAGAAGATTTGAAGACATATAATCTTGTTGCAGTGTGCATGAATAAGGCAGAGCAGGTAGATATAGAGCCGATAACATTCTATGTCAACCTGTCTGTATCAAATAGGATATTGGAGCTTTCTCCTTCCGGTATCACGAATAAGGCAGCGCCTATGATACGTGTCGTGACAAATAAAGGCAGCACCTGCAGGTATGGGGAAGGTTATGTGAATGAGTTTTCGCAGATAAATTCAAAAGACCATTATTATCAGGAGACTAATTTAAGCAGCAAATCATATACGATTCCGATTCTTTGCCAGTTCAATGATGCGCAGGTGATAGAATCTTCCATAGTGTTCTCGATAGATACTGTCCCTCCATCCGCGCCTTTGGTCACAGCAAAAGACAAGACCTGTGATAAG
>JAMPXQ010000010.1 GCA_023701075.1 Candidatus Woesearchaeota archaeon | reverse complement strand
ATGACTAGAGATAGCGTGGATGTGATTATCAGCATTATTATGAAGAGGTTGCTGAGCAGCGTATCTATATCCATCTTACCCATCTTTCAACCTCATGCCGATATCACAGCATCTCTGATAGACTTCTGCTTTCATGCCATCTGATAATTTCTCGAATTCAACCTCAATATCCATATATATCTTGTGAGCCTCTTCGTCATTCCCTTCTGAGATATTTGCCATAGCCTCATTGACAAGGCTTATTATGTGCCTTGACCCTATCTCATCTGAAAGACGCATCACATCAAAGTAGAGCAATGATTTCTCTGATTCATCAAGAGTGCCATACAATAATTTCAGCTCATAATATTTTATCGCTGCATCTTTCAGGTTCACATCCGCGAGTGCATGTATCGATGCTATAAGTTCCTTTAGATAGGATATCTTATCGCTCCCCACATCTCTTCTTTCCACATAATTTTTCTCTACATACTTCGTTTCTACATTTTTCCTTCCAATATGCTTTGCCGGCTCAACAGCCATGGTCTCTCTTGCTGCATCTTTCTTCCCACCCATGAAGATTGTAGTCCTGTCTGTCGAATAATATATGTAAACTCCCAGGAGGATGAACACTATTATCAGCTGGATGAAGAATACTTTCTTGTTTGAATCATTCAGTCCTAGGCCGTCCAGGATTGCAAATCCTGTGACTGAACTTACTCCTGCCTCTTCTGTAGATATAACTGCTGCTGTTATCTTCGGGAGATCATCAAGATTCATAGACCTCTTCACATAATAGACTATCTTTCCTGCACCAAGGCTTGATTCGAACAATGGATCTTCCTTTAAGACGTTCACAGGCGTCACAAATACTATATCCTTGGCAGATTCTATGATGCTCTTAGGGATAGATTCGACATAGGTATCTTTCTCTCCTGCTGATTCTATCTCCCTGATGACCAAGGTTATCTCATCTTTCCTTCCGGATATGTATTCAACTTCGATATTATATGCTGATGACTGTATCATGAATCTTTTCTGAAGCTCCTTATTCGTCTCAAGGAGAGATTTCTTATTCTTTATCTCCCTGCCTTTAAGCCCCATGTATTCATCCAGGAGATTCTCAAGCTCTGTATCATCTGCATATTTCACAAAATTTGCCTTGTTCTTCGACCGCACTATAAGAGGGGTCTCATCTTTTATTGTCTCAAGCCTCTTCAGTATCTCCTGCCTCTTGGTCTCATAGTCATCAGGATTTGTGACTGTCCGAAGATTGAATAGGTCGCGGTTCGCCATCTCAAGCTTTCTTTGCGCATCCTTGAGGACCACTTCCAGGTCCAGGAACTGCACTATCCTCCTCTCATCAGGACCATATGTCTCAAAATCCGGGATGACATCATAGACATCCTGCACAATGCTGCTTGTCGCAAGCTCCTCTACCTCTTTTGGCTTCACTACATATACTTGGGATTCTCCTGTATTCCCGTCCTCATCCTTGCATAATATCTTCCATTTGTATTCCTTCTCTTCTGCATCTGATGTTATTGAATATTCTTTCCCTGAGTCTAAGTTTTCCAGCTTTGCTGATTCAATCCACCAATTGACTTCCTCTGAGAGATATAATGAGCAGTCAGCATCTGTGTTATCTGTGAACTTGAACTTGAATATACCATCAAAGACACCATTGTTCCCTGGTGAAATCAATGACACTACTGGCTTTTGATCCTCTCTGCTCCTTGTGAGCCGTATAGT
Source organism: Candidatus Woesearchaeota archaeon (assembly GCA_023701075.1). Classification (GTDB taxonomy): domain Archaea; phylum Nanobdellota; class Nanobdellia; order Woesearchaeales; family GW2011-AR15; genus GW2011-AR15. The sequence goes on along the minus strand of JAMPXQ010000010.1, from coordinate 16,143 downwards.
GAACACTAAAGACTTATTCAGCTTGATGTCCTCGCTGTATCCTATATAATAAGGCGCTGATGCCTTCAATTTGTATGTCGCATTTGTCGTCTTATATTCCACCATGCCTGATGAATTCACATCTAATTCTTTCCCATCCAGCTTCACTGTCGCATTCTTTATTATCTCTGAAGTGGAATTGTCCACGACCTTCACTTTAAGGTAATATGCAGGCTTCACTATAATCTGCTTGCTCTTTATGACTTGGCCGCCTCCTTGGTCTGTAGCCACAAGCACGACATTGTATGATTTCGCTGCAGAATATGTGTGGTTTATCGTAAGCCCGTATTTTTGCGTCCCATCATCCATGTTCCATATCGTATTCACATTCCCGCTGTTCCCGCTGACGATCGCCCTTAATTTTACCCTCTCTCCCACATATATGTCTGTGTCATTGACGCTTATCTCAAGGATCATCGGGCTCCCGACAATGAATTCATTATATGCCTGCTTCACATTGTCCTGATAATAATTGACTGCCTCTATGCTATACAGACCTGCAAGCCCTGTCAATGAGAACTGCTGCGTCACAGGATATGTGCCGTTACTGAAGATATAGATATATGACACATTCGTAGGGGTGTTTATCGTGATATATGTATCAGTCTCATTGTTTGCGGTGATGTTGATTAAGACTGTCTCTGAAAGCGCATAGTTCTCCTTGTTTGTCGTGATGTTTAGGACTTGCGCATCTTTTGTCTTTGGACTGCAATCGTCATCAAGACCATTGCCTAATACCTCTTCTTCACCTGGATTGATATTTGCATTATTATCATTGCAATCCATCGGTACCACGTAATAATCATCATCAGCATCCAAATCCGGGACAGGCAGGATATTTGCTATCCTTGTCTTTACCTGAGTTTCATAACCTGATGCTGTGCATGATATCTCATAAGTATAATTAGATGGAACTGCAAATATATTTGTGAAATAGTAGTTTGACTGGTTGAACTGCATTGCGTCCCCATTGAGTTCACAGCTGCCTATTAAAGTGCCGTTCATCGAGACAAAATCTGCGTAAAAAAATACTGTCTGATTCACATAAGGACCTATGTGCCATGTCTCCAAGAATGATTCCATAGTGATGTTTGAAGTGGTGTTCCCAGAAGTAATATTTGACTCCTGGCCTAATGCAGATGCTATATAGAATAGCAGCATCACGACAATCAATATCTTCTTAGAGCTCATTTAATTCCTCCAAGAGCTTGAGCGTCTTCTTCATTGCTGCTATCTTCTCATCCCCTGTTATATCTGAAAACTGTTTTTTTATCTCATTCACTTTAGACCTATATGGATCTTTCTCCTCTAGCCATCTTTCCCTCAGGATGGAACGGATGGCGTCGCTCACATCAAGGTAATGGTTCTTCTCTGAAACCTCTTTCAGCTCTTCAAGAAGGGACGAAGGCATCCTTACAGAGACCATCTTTTCTATTTTTCATCGCCTCTGTTCTTCATGACGTATGAACGTGAAAACTCGCGTATAGCGTCGCTCCTAGAATTATAGATTTCCTTATCTACCAAAGAGTCTATCCAGCTTATCAGCTTCTCTGGAAGCCTTATGTTGACTACTTTTACTTTCACTTTGATCCAATCTGGTTTATGTGATTTTAGTATACTAGCACATACATATGTATGATAATTCATAGTTATATGTAATATATAAATGTTATTATTAAGACATACGTAGTATATTTGTATTATATTTGTATGACTTAACTAAGACATAATATTTGCAAAGGAAAATAGCAGACAGAACAAGCAAGACACCTACAATTAAATCATTTTTTTAAACTTGTAAACTATCTATAAATCATGTTCCTGATAGTATATGATGATAGAGGCTATCTTACCAATCTTCCGATGAATGGCCGTCTCACTGTCAAAACAGACCTGTTCTCCTTAGAATATAAGATATATTTTCCTGAAACAGTTGAAAGGGTCAGCCCTTCTTGGACCAGGACCAGTTCTGGATGGATAAATGGCGAGATACATTCAGACATGCCGCTTAGGAAGCTTGATAACCTAATCATGCATGAATACGGCATAATAAAAGTGGAAGTAATAAAAGGCATCCTGCATTTCCAGGGAAGACCTATCTCTGAATATTTTTATGACCCTGAAAACTGCTCATCAAGGCTTCCGCCTTTTGATAGATTGCCAGATATGAATATTTAGCTTCCGAATTATCCTACCTAGCGATAAAAAAAGTTATCCTTAAGAAATGGATATTTCTTTAAGAAAACTGTTTGCTTTTATCAGAACATCTTTGTCTTTATCATAAGAAAGCTGTTTTAATGCATCATCAAATGAAAGCCAGGCATATCCTTTATGCTCATGAGAAAGCTTGACTTCTTCACTTACAGACTCGCCTGCGAAGAAATAGACTGTCTTTTCTACAAGCGCACCCTTGAATGCGAAGTTATAGACTATCTTCTCCTTGAAACCCGGAAGGACATCTACAATCAGTCCAGTCTCTTCCCTTGTCTCTCTCACAGCAGCTTCTTCCAATGACTCATCTTTCTCGACATGGCCTTTAACAAGCCCCCAATACTCTTTTGCAGAGCGGATATTTACCGGATAATTAAGTATCAAGTATTTCACCATGCCTGATCTCTTGAATACGATTATTCCTGAAGATGTTTCTTTCTGCATATCAAACCAGACATTTGGATTAGATTTAAACATTTCGGGTATCTTTAAATATTAATTTTTTTAACCACCTGCATGGGATTTGAGTTCTACTCCGAGATAAATGATTCTTCATTCATACTGCCAAGGTTTGAGCAGCTTGGAAAGCCTGCTGTTGAATTATATCTGGGATGCGGCTATCTTGATGTAGTCCACGCCGGCCTAAGAGCCCTTAGCGATGGAACACTTGAGAGAAAAATGATAATCGGTTTTGATTATGACCAATCTAATGTCCAAGAGACTGCAGAAATCATCCTTTTCCAACACCCTGATTTAGCAGACAGATGCTTTGCAATAGATGAAGACATCCTTGCCATGTCTGATAGAACTGAACATATCCTAGGCACCCTAAGCACATATGCTGCAATACAGGCAATATCCATGTATTTTCCCCATCACTACCTGACACATACCTCTTTCACAGACCTAAAAGACATGAAAAATAGAAAAAATGTGTACTCCTTTGCGTCAAGATTCCTGATGCATGGCGGCAAATTCAATATCATCTCTGAAGCAGACATAACCATAATAACTGATGGAATCAAGAGATATGACTTCAAAAACCCTAAAGTCTCTATCCCAACCCAAGAAGAAGTCATAGAGCTGACAAACAGCCAATATTATCTTAGCTGGATTGATGAAAGAGAAAAAAGTTCGTTCTATAGGAATTCAATCGCAAACACCCGAAGCATCACTGCAGAAAAGAGATAACAATCATTTCTTTTTCTTATTCATCGCATCTTTCCCTGCTTCGATGAAACCTGATATCATCCTGGAGATCTTATCGAACACAAGCGGGTTCTGCATTATCCTCTCGATATTTGTGAACCTTCTTCCATATGCTTCAAAATAGGTTACATTCTCCATCGTATAGTGCGAAGGTGCCGGGACTATCTCATCAGGATAGCCTATAGGGAGGACTGCCTGAGGCCTCACTTCTCCTGGAAGACCTAATGTCCTGCTCAGCACCTCTTCATCAAAACTGCTTATCCAGCAGGATGCAAGACCAAGTGCATGTGCTGTAAGGAGCATGTTCTGAACAGCTGCTGCACAGTTCTGCACGCTATATAGCCTCTCTCCCCTCACACCATAGAACTTCTTCAATTTCTCTGTCTCTGATACTACACAGATCAAGATAGGCGCCTCCGCAATCCATAGCTGCTGCATGGATGCCTCTGCAATCTTCTGCCTGTTGGAAGGATCCTTTATGATTATGAATCTCCAGTTCTGGGTGTTCCCTGCTGAAGGAGCGTATCTTCCAGCATCTATTATCAGACCCAGTATCTCCATAGGGACATCCTGAGAAGTATATTTCCTAATGGAACGCCTTGTAGCTATCGCTTCAAAGACATTCATCTTTATCATGTCAGGATTCACTGAATCCTTTATCTCAAAAGTCTCATTATGGACTTCACTCACATCCATGGAATTATTTTAGATAAGGTGATTTATATATTTTTAGCCTAGATGAAGCTGCTGATTAGATTGAAGATAAAAAATGCAACAATAGAATTAAGGACCCTTGCCGGCAGATTCTTTAGTGTTATAGCATATGCAAACATGAATTCAAAAATGATGTCAAGGAAGTACCTCAGCACAAATAATACAATAGCTATCCAAGGAAAAGGCATGGATGACAATATGTCTGCCAAGATGCAGATAATCATCAATGGGAACAGGTCTATCACAAAACGGTTGTCTATCCTTGAGAATGCTGCCTTGTTCATGAAATACAATATGACAAGAACCAATCCTGCCTTGAACCCAAAGATATAGCTGACAGTTATTATCCCTATCTCCATTATTTTTATAGGAAAATAATTCATCCATAGCCTGAGTTCAAGTATATTCTTGAATACATCTAATAGGAAAAATGCAAATATGAAGAATGCTGCCTTTGAGAATACCAATAGGCCTATGAGAAGTGCTGCCAAAAAGAAGTACCAGCTCTCAAATACTGCCTTTACCCCAAAACCATTGTGCATGCAGCACTAGATGAACCTTACATATTTAAATTTTACTACTTTTTAGTAGTATTAGTTAGGAAATATATCTGGAGCCTATATGTCAAGATATGCGCTGTCTGCTGGATTATGTTGATAAAGTAATGCATGATGTAGAAATCCTTATGGGTCGATTTATGGAAAACCTTTAGTGAATTCTCGATTAGGTCTTTACGCTTAATGCCTTCTTTTACGTGGCTTAAAAAATCATCACTAAAATAGGATGTGTGGCATAATTCAAAAAAATCCACTGCATCTGATATCAATTTTTTCTCGTTTGATGCTATAATCGGTTTTTTTCCTGACTTGAAATAGCTGATCAGATACTTGATCTCATCTGCCATCCGTTCCAGCACTTCTATCACTGAATATAAGAGCACTATCTCTTGGCCTTCGTAGAGCCTCTTAGAGATGCTTCTCCTGCAGAAATTTGTGAGCTTGTTATTTGTCTCTTCCAGCATCATCACAGATTCAATCTCATCAAATATTGACTCTTCAAGCATTTTTTTCAGAAGATGAAGCATGCTTAAGTTCACCCTAAATATCCTCCGAAACATAGCATCAAAATTCCCGTCCTGAACTTCTGCGACACTCTTTATTATTATCTTGTTTTGCGAATGATCGATAATCTCATAGCCTATCAAACTTGCATTTAGAGTCTTATGGACTTCTGAAAGAAGAGATGAATCCTGATAATCCAATTCAATCTCACTTATCCCCTGACGATAAAGACTTTGAAGATACTTCTGGATTATGCCTTTGAAAGAATCTAGCCTGAAGCGGACTTTCTTCAATTCCGCGGAAGGCTCTGCCTTTATCAGGATATCTGAATCGTTCTCTTTTAGGAAGACTTCATCTCCTGCATTAAGCCCATACCGGGTAAGCCATTCCTTTGGAAGGGTTATCGTCAAAGCATTATTGCCTTGCTTCACGAGCTTTCTTTTCATTGTCCTAACGGATGAACTTGTTATATTAATAATTTGTGTTATTATATAATTATAGAACAAAGTTATATATAAATGAAACTTGTCCAAAATCGCATTCCAAAAAAGAAGGAGTGAAACTATGCCACAGGATGAATCAGTAAAAACACAAGGACACGTCTTAATTTCAAATACAAATACCAATTCACGAGCGCCTATCCAATATATAGATGAGAGATTACCATTTGAAGAATTACCTTACAGCCATTGGGTTGAAATAAATAATACTGTAGTGAGGATAGAAACAGATTCTCCTTACTTAGCTAAGATCTTACCTAATTCATTTAATTTCTCACCTGGATTTCATTTTGAAACTGATGAATATCAACTAACGATTAGAACCAATTCAAACAGACCGCATGGGATGTATATAGACCCTAGAGGAAATATTGAGATAGATGGAACCTCCTGGTTTGGAAATGTAAAGAATGCATTAGCCGGGATAATCCATTATGACTCTTTCTTGACTGGCAATGAAGGAATACTTCTGCATGCTCTTGTCAACAGCCCGATTGCAGTGATCGGAGCTACTGGAACCGGAAAATCTAGCATCGGTAATTTCATTGCGAAAATGCGGAACTCTACGCCATTCTCTGAAGACCTGACTTTTGTACATGAGGATAAACATGGTTTTGAGAGAGGGATCAATCTTGAGACTGACCTATGGTATCCCAGATTAAGGACACTGCTTGAAGGAGCATCCGGCAGGGTCGATATCAATGACATTAAAGGATTATATGGACTTGAAAATACCTTATTGGATGGAACACTACTACCCCAAGATATTGATTTCGGAAGCAGAGCATTCATCAAGCCTAGGGAAATATATGGTGATATAGATAGATATACTGGGACAAGATGCTTAGTAATCCTATCTTGGGGGATTCCAGATGCACATAGAACCTATTGGCAAGGGAATGAAATCATCACTGCAATCCCGCCAGAATCAACATCTAATTATCTGAGAGATTATCAAGCGCCAAAGCTAAGGAATGGAATGGCTGACATAGGATACTATCCTAGCCCATTTGAACTTCCTGTCCTTGTCAATCAGGCCCCTGAGTTCCTTGAGTATATTGCAACTGGATTTGACAGGCTTGCAAAAAAAACAGGTGGAGCAGTGCTTATCAATACAAGATCAGTTGTCTTTGATGAGAGTGACAATCTAAGGCCTTCAGAAGAGAGATATAAGTTAATGCTAGAGATAGGTGAACAGATATTTGAGTATCAGAGAAAAGGAATACATACCATTGAACCGAGGTGATAGAAATGAATTGGGATATGTGCTATATTGCAGCGATGAATCCTTCTGGCGAGACAAGATTTGCTGATTTCTTGAAGAGACTTGATGTGACTGGATTGCATATCTGGCCAGTTGAATTCCTACCAGATGCCACTGCGTCAATGATACCTAAGATAGCCTGCAGCCCAACAACTTCACCAATAGCTGCAAAAACGAATGAATTCAATCCCTATGCACTCACAAGGAAAATCCAGCAATACTTTGGAAGTGATGGACTAATTACTGCAATAATAGATGGGGATGATGCAACAAATGCAGTGAGATCCCTCAGAGATGGATTGGGATATAATACCTTGGATGGACAACGGATCCATGTCTCTGTCGGTGGTTTTTATGGTCCTGAAGCAGATATCATGTATGCCGGAAAGATACTAAAGGGTGAGAGGCTTATTGGTTATATCACTGGAAATTTCGCTTTGATTGATGAGAATATAATACGAATAAACACATTGCCTATAATTGGCGTCGGTGCAGTAATCCTTGATTCCAGAGACAGAATACTCTTGATGGAACGAACTGAAAAGAGATACAATGGCTGGTTCATCCCGACCGGCAATATCCAAGACAATCCAGAACAGACCGTAATCTCTGAGATGTATGAAGAACTAGGTGTAAAAGCAAGCATCAAACGCACACTAAAGACTTGCCTGAACCAAACAGGAGAATATGAGCAGACCATATTTCAGGTAGATATTGGAAATCAGGTCCCACACAACAGAGAGATTGAAAAATGCAGAGGATTGAGGTATTTTAGCTCAGATGAAATAATGAGACTAGATTCACCTTTCGCTAAAGAGATCTACCTTATGCATCGAGCTGCAATGAGATAGACCGATTTATTTTTCCACATCTTTTATTAACCCCCTCCAAATTTATTGCTTGATGGATGAATCAAGGAAAAAAGAGCTTCTCTTCCCGCATGAGATCGTCAGAGATGAGCAGAACAAACTTCTTCTTCTGACTGATGCTTCCATACAGAACAACAGAAATCTCATCGTACATGCGCCTACTGGCTTAGGGAAGACTGCTGCTACTCTTAGCCCTGCACTTGCCTATGCCATAAAAAATGGGAAAACGATACTTTTCCTGACATCAAGGCATACTCAGCATAAGATAGCTATCGATACCCTAAAAGCAATAAAAAAGATATATGATGTGGATGCAAGCTGCGTCTCGATAATCGGGAAGAAGCACATGTGCCTGCAGGGAGGAATCGAGAAACTATACAACAAGGATTTCCTGGAATACTGCAAGAAGCTAAAGGAAGAGAAGAAATGCGAATTCTATACCAACTGCAGGTCAAGCCAGACAAAGTTCACGCCAAGAGGAAGCCAGCTCATAAAGGTGCTTTCTGATGCACCGACCTCATCTGAAAAGATCGTTGAAGAGAGCGCTTTTGAAAAAGTATGCCCCTATGAGATATCGCTTGGGATTGCGCATAGGGCAAAGGTCATCATAACCGATTACTACTACCTGTTCCATCCAGACATAGGCGATAGCTTCCTAAGCAAGATAGAGAAAGAACTAAAAGACATAATCGTGATAATCGATGAGGCGCATAACCTCCCATACAGGCTCAAGGACCTTGCATCCGAACACCTCTCAAATGTGATGATAAAAAGAGCAGTAAGCGAATGCAAGAAATACGGATACAAGATAACTGCTCAGATAGAATATATCGATAAGATCCTAAGCAGGCTATGCATGGAGATAAATATCGGCGAGAAGATTGTCGTCAAAGATGAGTTCTATAAGCCGCTGCAGAAATTTGATTATGAATCGCTCATAAAAGAGCTTGAGGACACTGCCAGCGAAGTGAGGAAGATCCAGAAGCAGTCATACCTTGGAAGCGTCGCCAATTTCTTGCACAAGTGGCTTGGCCCTGACGAAGGATTTGCAAGGATAATATCAAAGAAACAGGGTTTCAAGGAACCGCTCATCACGCTATCTTATAGATGCCTGGATTCAAGTGTCGTATCAAAAGAGATAATAAACGGCGCGAGAAGCACTATCCTGATGTCAGGGACACTTCTTCCCACCAGCATGTATAAGGAACTCCTAGGCGTAGAGAACTGCCAGGAGGTCGTCTTTAGTGACCCATTCCCCAAGAAAAACAGGCTAAACCTCATCATACCTAAGACGACGACAAAATTCACTGCGAGGAATGACCAGCAGTTCGATAATATCGCAGAGATACTCGCGGAAATAATAAATACTGTTCCTGGAAACAGCGCTGTGTTCTTCCCTAGCTATTTCATCATGGATAAGGTGAAAACTGCATTAAAAGGCGTCACAAAGACTGTCTTTAGCGAAGACCCCAGCATGGATAAAGAAGAGAAAGAATTATTCCTCACAAATTTCAAAGGATATAAGGACAGCGGAGCTGTCTTACTTGGGGTTGCGTCCGGAAGCTTTGGAGAAGGGATTGACCTGCCTGGAGATTTCCTCAAAGCCGTGATAATTGTCGGCCTGCCGCTCTCTGCACCTGATCTTGAGACAAAATCACTCATTGAATATTTTGACAAGAAATTCAAGAAGGGATGGGACTATGGATACCTGTTCCCTGCATTCAATAAGACGCTGCAGAACGCCGGAAGATGCATAAGGAGCGAGACAGACAAAGGCATAATAATCTTCCTGGATGAGAGATTCACCTGGCCTAATTACAGGAGATGCTTCCCCGAGGACTGGGATATTGAAGTGAACCTGAACTATAAGGAGATGATCATGGATTTTTTTAAGACCAATTAAATATAATTACATTCTTGAAAACAGATTGCCTTAGAGTCCAGTAAAAACTCTATCCCTCCTGTCAATGTCAGAAAATATTTATACCAACATCCATTTTTAATCATATGGAAGAAAAATCTATCATCTTGAACCAATATGAACTTGAGACCCTAAAAACTTCGATTGAAAGCTATGTCAAAATCCTTGATGACCAAGTAACGGAATTAAAAAAAGTCAAGCACCTTAGCAGTGACAAGAAAAAAGACATAACCAATCATATAGGAAAGACAAAAGACCTTCTTAAATCTGTGCTGACAAAACTGTGAGGAAAACTACCATCATCTCTAAAAAAAATGCATTATGCAGTCTTGGAAATAACTGAATTTTACAACAACAGCTTGTGTGCAAAAAGAAAGCATTTTTTAGCTGAACCATTTAAATATTAGCTGTTTGTTCCAACCAACATGCTTCATTACTACGATGATTTCAACAGAATAACCTACCCATATGATAGAGGATTAAAAAGATGGGCAATCCCTGCTGCTGCTAAAGCGCTGAGCCTCTTTGAAGGAAATGGTGGCATTTTATCCTTCATGCTCATGGGATCTGAGCCGCTCCATGACCTTGCTGCCATCATGATTGAAGAGATCAATCTTCCAGAATGGAAGGATATCACGCTAAAACCTCTTTTCTTAGGCAGAAAAGTCATCGGGTTTCCCGGTTTTTGTTTCGGCTCCGCAGGAACAGGCAGGGGACTTTTCAGCCTCGAAAAATTGCTGAGCGAGGATAGATTTTCAGACAGCAGAGGGAATAATACCCCAGAAGAGATATTTCAATACCTAGTTGACAGCCAATTGTTCACCGGAGAAAAGATAATCATTGGCGACCTTGGATTTTATGGCTCAATCCATAATATGGTCTATCAGATTATTGAGAAAATAGATCCTGCATTCCATTCAAAGGTTCTTGAAGATGGTTTTTGCGGATACTTGATGTCTATGGCCTCGCTTGATATGGGCGGAAGAGTAGGAACTATGCATGCATATAACGAAAATAAAAGCCCTGTCAGAGCACCAAGACTTGGAGAATCCTTGGGGATGGAAAAACTGAATTTCATAAAAGCATTAGAAGAAGAATTTCCGCATTCCCAAAAATCTCCAAATGTCCTGATTTATCAGAATGGGACTTGGAATCCTGATACTAACCCTACAAGACCTGATTGCTATAAATCACACCAAGATGGACTTAAGGTGCTAAGAGATTCAGTTTTGCGGTATTATAATAATCCAAAGATCATATTACAAGAACCTACCTGCCAACTATGTTTAGATAGAGGCATCATCCCCGGGATAGGCGTGATAGACTATTTGGATGAACTGCATTATACTGACTGCATCAAAGCTGTTGAGGTAATCCGATGAGAATCGGGATAGATTTTGACGGCGTGATTGCAGATACACCTAAACTAATTTCTGCTTGGCTGGATGAACATCTACAAATAAAAATATCTCCGGCTGAAACATATGACAGAAAAAAACTGATATGGCTTTTCGATAGAAGATTCGGATATCTCTCTAAAATAGAATATAGTGAATTTTTATATGTTATCTTGATTCCGGGTGAAGATATCCGAAAATATCAAGTTTCACATGCCTGCAGTGGCTTATGATATCCTGATTCTGCCTGCTTTGACCAAGATACCTTATCCTAGTGTCATATAATTCATATAATTCCCCAAGGTCTCTCTTCAAACTTGGACTGTCATTCGCCTGCAAGAACTTACCGACCTTATGGATTATCTCTGTCGTATATGCCCTATCTTCTCCATGATATCCTCTTGCAACTAAATTTTCCCTCAGCTGGGTTACCGGAAGACCTGATTCTATCAGGAAATGCAGCCCTAAAAGCTCAAGTTTTGCAATTATCGCGTTCTGGGGCAATGGATTGAACTCCTGATCAGAATAGTTCTTTGGCATCAAGAGACCACGGATCAATGCTTTGTATTCAGATTCAATCTCTTTTAGCAGGTCTGCTTTTCGTTCAGACGCATCATAACCTGCTATCATCATCTCTGCCCTTACCCATCTCATCTGCGGATTATCAATCCCGCTTGTCATGTCTATATATCTCTTTGAATCTGCCAACCTATCTCCTGAAAGACTGATAGCTTTCTTGATGAATGCTGCAGCAATATCCATGTAACTTTTCGCTATATCATGGCAATCGTGTTCATATGATCTGGCATTACGGAAATCCAGCCTCCTGAAATCGACAGAATCGTATTCCCTTGCTATCCCTAATGCGATATTTGCAAGCCCTTCATACAGCAGGCTATCTTTTTTCTCTGCATTAGCCTCTATGTAATCAAGTGCAGACCCAAATGTCTCGAATCCTGCGTATCCTGCATAGATAAGCCTGTTTGCAAACCTGGACGCTATAGTTGAATCTGTCATCCCCTGCAATATGACTGCGTCTTTATTTAGAATGATTAAAGACTCCACCTGTTTCTCCTCTTTTAATTTGGGATGCCTAATTGATAGAAGCCTAGTCTCAAGACCGTCTTCAAGCGCCAATATGCTTATTCCTGCCTGGGCAGCATTATATAACGCCCTCCTGTATATCTCCACAGCCCTATCAAAATTCGATGAATGCTCTGCACCCAGCAGTGCAGTTATGAACGCATCTCCTACATCACGACACATTGCAAACTTCTCAGAATCTCCAAGAGACGCAATATTAGTCAGGTAATACTCAGAACCGACATCCAGATTCTTCCACGCCTGCTTAGGCTGGCCATTCTCTATCAGATCTATCAAATCCACGGTCACATCCATCACTTGCACCATCGCTAAAAGAAATGAATACACCATAATAAAGATATAGATGTGAAATATAATCAGTATACCTTTTCCTATACTGGTATCAAAAAGCGTAACATTTATATACTAGTATTGTTTTATATATTTCAACAAGTCAAAGATGCTTGGACCTTAGGGATCAAGAGGTGAAACCTGAAGCTTTGCTTCGTGAAGACCCAAGCAATTTGATTGAGGCAAGAAGAAACCGGTCGTAGAAGCTGTGCTTTTACGATCTTTATGATCACGCTCCCCTGGGATTTCTACCCCACCCACCCAAACAATTACCAGGGGAGCAAAAAACCCATACAAAAAAACAAACAAAATCACTGAGTCACAATTACTAGAGAGGCACCCTATGCCCTTTCTTACCCCTCCCCAACACAAGAAAAATAGGGTGTCTCTATTTTTCTTAATAATGTCGCCAGATAAGAGAGAAAAAACAATCGCCTGCATGATAAACCAAGACTAAAAAAACCACATAAAAATATTAGATAACCTGTTTTTGATCGGCATGTTCCACGTCATTAAATTAAGTAGACCAGTATAGGAAAAACTATAGTCTAGAAAATATATTTCTAAGTATAATAACGTTTATATACAAGATAAAATATAAGAATCGTTATTGGGTGTTTGTTTGGCGACATACTACCAATAACCGTTAGTAACACTCGTTTGGCGACGAGTATCGCGTGTGGCTAATTCTAGAGAGGAGTATGTTTAAACTAGTATTTAAACTTTTTGCTAGTTGGAACTATATACTCAAACACAAGGATGTGGGGGAAAACAAAATGGAATACGTCATGAACAACGCTTTGAAACAGGACCAAGGATTCGAAAGTGTAGAAGTACACCAAGCAACTATCAAAGTCATAGGCGCTGGCGGTGCAGGCAACAACATGGTGAACTGGCTTTACCAAAAAGGCATCAAGGGTGCTGAAATCATTGCATGCAACACAGACCAGCAGCATCTAAGCATCACTGAATCAGACAGGAAATTCTTGATCGGAAGAGAGACGACAAGAGGACTTGGCTGCGGTGGTTTTCCAGAAAGAGGAAGCGAAGCTGCACATGAGCAGATGAATGAGATAAAAGACGCATTAAAAGGAAGTGACATGGTCTTTGTCTGCGCAGGAATGGGTGGAGGGACAGGAACAGGTTCAGCCCCAGTAATTGCAGAAGTAGCAAGAGATTCAGGATCAATCGTTATTGGAACAGTCACTATGCCATTCAAGATCGAGAGAGCAAGAGTAGACAAGGCAGAATTCGGACTGCAGCAGCTAAGACAAGTATGCGACACAGTCATTGTCATCGACAACAACAGGCTTGTGCAGATTGCAGGAAACCTGCCTATCAGACAGGCTTTTGCTGTGGCAAATGAACTCATTGCAACAATGATCAAAGGGATTGTTGAAACAATTGCGCTGCCTTCACTTGTCAACCTCGATTATGCTGACGTAAAAGCAATCATGACAAATGGAGGAGTTGCAGCAATTGGTGTTGGCGCTTCAGATACAAACAACAGAGTAGAAGAAGCAGTCAAAGGAGCACTAAGCAACCCACTTTTGGATATCAACTATGAAGGTGCAACAGGTGCTTTAATCCATGTATGCGGCGGACCTGACTTGACACTTGATGAGATCAATAAGATTGGAGAGCTTGTCACAGAGAGTTTGGATGAAGATGCAAACGTCATCTGGGGAGCAAGAATCCAAGAAGATATGAAAGGCAAATTGACTGTGATGACAATCGTCACAGGTGTAAAGAGCCCATGGATCCTAGGCAAGCATGATGTGAAAAGTGCAAATGCCAGGATGAGAGAGATGTCTGAAGACTTGGGGATTGAGATAGTCAGATAGGCATAGATTTGAAGATCACCCGTAGTCTTTGTGTGGTGCCTTCTTGCCTCTATCTGTTAATCACCCCCGAAGATTTAGGATAGAGGCAACTTATTTTTTCATTTTAATCAGATAGAACCAATAACTTTTCCATACGGTAATATGGCCTAAACACCTTATCCCGCGGCCTTCTGCGAGGATTATCCTGATATACCATGTTTGCAAAGCCATTATTCACTCTATAATAATTCTTAAACCCTGCAACCTCAACCACTTTTGAAAAATTAGAATCTATCTGGCCAATGAAATCAGAATATTCTTCCATCGCAGATATATCCTTTGGATAGAACAGAAATACTCTCCCCTCTTCAGCCAATGCCGACTTGTAAAATGAGAATAGATGAGACAGATTTGCTTCTGTAGGAAAACCATCATTCAGCCAATACCAAGTCCAATGATCGATTATTACGTCATATGAACTAGGGATCATCGGCGAACCATGCTGTTCTTTCATCTGGGTTCCTGCCTGCAAAAGATTTAGTTCCTGGATATAGAGATTACACTCTCTTTTGTCATAACGATCAAGATTCTGCATGAAAACTTCTATCCCAGTTATATCTGTAAGGCCTCCCCCATATGACCCTTTGATCGCATCAGCCCGAGATTGATCAACTATAGTCAATACCCCTTGACTATTAAGATACTCCCTAAAAAACATTGAATTTGGATTCATAGGCGCTGTGCCTAGATTCACTTGACCTAGACTTAATATCATAGACTTAAGCTTAACATGCGGATCTGCACCAGGACCTGTTTCCAGAACCTTACTTGATGGCAAGACATAACAGAAAGAACTTGGATCCATATACATATCTGTAACATAATCATTATCAACAGAGACTTTATCAAATGCCATATTTAAGACTCATCAAAAAGTCTTATTTAAAAATATTTTTATTTTTACTACTTTTTAGTAAATATATACTCCAGAATCCTATAAGCATAATATCCTAGAGAATTGATAGTTTTTTAAAAGAATCCTTTTTTTATATCAGGATGGACCCTTGGGTATCTGAACTTAGCGCTTACATGCCAGATGGAAGATTCATAAAATCTCAGAAACCTCCAAGATTTGAGAATGATATATATTCTCTTGAATTAGAGCTGATGATAGATGCAGATTCAAACCGGCTTGATTTCGACCCCGGAAAACTCAGAGAGATAATCGGGATGAATTTTGCAGCTGAATATATGGGGATATCTGACATCGGCTTCATCAACAAAGGCAAGCTATATGAGATATATGTGCCAGGACTGAAATTTTCATTCCAGGCTTCTTATCACATCATGGGTTGGAACCATCATGTTGTCCTCAATGTATCTAGCACAGACCCTAACGCAGTATTTGCTGCTGCTCAAGCTGCAAGAAATTATTCTAGACATATCAAAAACCAACAACTAGAACCTGCTGTCGCTGGACGCTACGGCTTACCTCAAAAAAGATAGTTTTTTTAACACTCTTGATTCCTATCTTCTTATGCTATACATGATCGGTCTTGGACTCAATGATGAGAAGGATGTTTCAATAAACGGGCTTGAAGCCATAAAGAGATGTGATTTCATATTCTTAGAGAACTACACTTCAAGGCTCAATGTACCGGTCTCCAGGCTTGAAGAACATTATGGGAAGAAAGTCATCCT
>JAMPXQ010000129.1 GCA_023701075.1 Candidatus Woesearchaeota archaeon | reverse complement strand
TCTCCAAGACTTTCTCATTTGAGACCACGGCAGTGTTGATGTATACAAGGCTCTTTTGGATGGCAAGGAGCTGGATTATCTCTTCATTCCTAAAAGACTTTGTTATTATCTTCTCAAGCTCCTCTATCTTCTTCTCTATCTCATTAAGGTATTTCTGGTAGTTCCTATTAGTCCTAGCAAGGATCTGCAGGCAGAACCTTGTCTTCTTTGTAGTGAAGAATGTCTTGACCCGACTCTCCAAGAAATCAGATATTATCAGGTTCTCTGATGCCGCAATTGTGATGATATGTTTTGGTGTTGTTACAATCCCTAGCGGCAGAGTATATGTGACTCCATTTTCCAAAAAAGGCACTTTGATTATGATGAGGATGTTCTTCTCCTCTATCTCGATCCTAGGCTTCTCATCCCAGTCCATCGCAGCTTTCAGTAGGTCTATCTCAGCACCTGTCTTCTCATTTATCTCCTTTATCTCTTCCTCAGTGGGATTGATGAGGTTTATCCATGTCCCTGTCTCTATCCTCTTCAGTTCAGTGAGCTTCTCATCAGAGACATTCTTCCTATATATCGTTATCATCAAGAGAAAGTTAGCTGCAGTGGTTTATATTAGTTTTTATTTTGATGAAAAACTGAAAAAAGAAGCATTCAAGAAAAATAATATCAGTTCTTGTCCTTTCCTCTGAATAATATTCCGGTCAATAGGTTCAGCAGGAATGCATCTATTATCCCTATCTTTGTGAGTCCGAATATCTTAGGCATGAGGAAATTCCATATCAGCCAGACAGGGAGCGCATAGAGTAACGCGCTTACGAATATGAAGAATGCTGCAAGTAAGATTGCCCCAAAGGCATTTGGTACGAATTTTGTGTTCATATGTCATGAAGTTTAGGATTTGATTAAAATAGTTTTTGATTTTGAGGGCATCCTCAGGAATTATATCAACTGCAAGCTATTCTCTCTCATTATACCACTCTCTGAATAGATGGACAAATGCATTTATCCTCTGTTCTGACACATTTCTGCCTATAAGCTGAACTGAAGAAGATTTTACAAGATCAATAAACTCAGGCCTGTTTACAAATTCAAAATCACGTTCGGGGTGCTGATCAAGCAAGTCTTGCGCTACCAGTTCACGTATCTTATCTTCGATTGCATTGAAGACATATGAAACCCATTCAAACATCTTGCCTTCAGTCAGTTCTTCAGAGATTACCTTGTCAAAATTTGATTGCATGATGCTCAGTAACTTATTCTCCCGTTTATCCATTATTTTTATCTTATGCTCTCCTCTGATCAGTTTGAGGAACAGTTCATGGAACGTATCTATTTCCATAATATTAGTATTTTTTATCTGGTTCACAATCTCTATCTCTAACTCGAACTGTTGTTTTAAGTGGGACAATAATGTATCTGCATTTTTTGTCTGGGTCTTCAGTTTTGTGACCAGATGCATTTGGAATTTTAGGACAAGATATAACTGATGGAGCAGTTTATGGACATATTCAAATTTTGTCTTTGCGTATCCTAAACAATGTTCAAGCCTTTGAATCCTTTTGATTTTTTTAGTGTGTTCTAATGATTCCAAATCAAGGATTAATTCCTTTTCTTCAATGTCTTCATCTGAGATATCGACCAGTTCCAACGCAAGCAATTCATTCAATCTCTCAAGATCTTTTTCAGTATATTGGCCTATTGCTAATGACTTGATTATTTTTTCCTTGCCTGGAATAGTCCCTAGATATATGTTCCAATGCTTGATTATCTCCTCATCATCAGATTCTATTTCTCTTGACAAAGATTCGGTGTCATGGAAGAGACGGTTAAGGAATCCCATAGACCTGATAAAATGAAGGCAATTAATAAATAATTGCATTAAAGAAAAAATGAGAAAAAAAATTATTTCTTCACGAAATCATTCTTTATGTGAAGCTCTTTCATCTGCCTTTCAGTTATCTCTGAAGGCGACCCATCCATCGGACACTGCGCCTGCTTGTTCTTTGGGAACGCTATGACTTCCCTGATGTCATTGTACCCGTTGAGGAGCGCGACAATCCTATCAAATCCCAGGCCGACACCTCCATGCGGAGGAGCGCCATATCTGAAAGCCTCAAGCAGGAATCCAAAACGCTCTTCAGCATCCTTCTCAGGGAACCCAACTATGTTCATGACTTTCTTCTGTATCTCAGGGTCGGTAATCCTTATGCTTCCGGAACAGAGTTCAACGCCATTGAGTGTCAGGTCATATTGGTTGCATAATACTTTCCCTGGCTCTTTCTCAAGTATCGGAAGGTCCTCTACCTTTGGCATGCAAAACATGTGATGCATAGGGTCCCATTTCTGCTCATCCTCATTCCATTCAAACAGAGGGAAATCAATTATCCAGGCAAACTTCCATTCATCCTTGTTGATCAGTTCCAACTTCTTCGCGATATCTAACCTTACCTGTCCAAGTGAAGTGCATGCGACATTGAACTTGTCTGCGACAAAGAACAGTATGTCACCATCTTTTGCCTTTGTCTCTTTCATCAGTTCTTTGAGGAGGCTTTCGCTGAAATACTTGGTTATTGAGCTTTCAGGCTTCCCATCTTTTATCTTCATCCATGAAAGTCCCTTTGCATGATGTGTCTTAGCAAGCTCGATTAGGAGATCAATCTCATTCCTTGAATACTTTTCAGCAGCCCCTTCTACTTTGAGGCATTTCACGACTCCGCCTTTCTCGATGACTTCCTTATAGACATTGAATTCACTTTCTTTCATGAGCTGCGTGACATCGCAGAACTCTAACTCGAATCGTAAATCCGGCTTGTCGCTTCCATATTTGCTCATGGCGTCCATCCAAGATAATTTCATGAAGGGTGTCTTTAATTTGACATCTTTGACTTCTTTCCAGATTGATTTCATGAGCCCTTCGACAAGCTCAAAGACATCTTCCCTATCGACAAAGCTCATCTCAATATCTATCTGGGTATGTTCCGGCTGCCTATCAGCCCTCAAGTCCTCATCTCTTAGGCATCTGGCAAATTGGAAATACTTATCAAACCCTGATACCATTAGTATCTGCTTGTAAAGCTGCGGCGACTGTGGAAGGGCATAGAACTTCCCCATGTTCACCCTGCTTGGCACGACATAATCTCTCGCGCCTTCCGGCGTGCTCTTCATGAGCATCGGCGTCTCTATATATGTGAAATCCTTGGAATCAAGGTAATCAAAAGCAGCCTTCATCGCCCTATGCCTGTTCTTCAGGTTCTGCTGCATCTGCGGCCTTCTTAAGTCAAGGTACCTGTATTTCAGCCTGATCTCTTCGCTTGCAACTTTCTTGTCATCGATCTCAAGCGGCGGGGTCTCAGCCTTATTCAATATAGCTATTGTATCTGCGATGACTTCGATCTCTCCCGTATCCATCCTTGGATTGACAAGTCCCTCTCCTCGGAACCTCACCTTGCCTTCTGCTTTTATCACAAACTCCCTTCTTACAGTATTTGCGATCTCATGGCTTTTTTTGTCATGGCTGGGATCAAAGACGATCTGTGTCAGCCCATATTTGTCTCTAAGGTCGACAAAGATGACGCCGCCATGGTCCCTGAAGCTCTGCACCCATCCTGCAAGCGTGACTTTTGTTCCGATATCTTTTTTCCTGAGTTCTCCGCAATTGTTTGTTCTAAGCATTGTTATCACCCTAAAAAGTTCCTAAGTGAAGCCGCCCTCTCGATGTTTTCAGTGAGGGACGTCGTATCATTGTTATTTATTCC
>JAMPXQ010000128.1 GCA_023701075.1 Candidatus Woesearchaeota archaeon | reverse complement strand
GTGCAGAAGTAGGCATAGGTGTTGAACAGATAGTTATTGAATAGTTTTTTATTTTTCTTTTATCTTTCCAATAATCTCCTTTGAGTAAGTGTTATAATCTATATTTCTTCAAATATCTTTAAATAAACGCTGCTTCTTCCATCCAAGATGTCGAAGCGTGGGGGACTTCCGTTAGTAACAAGCATAGAAGACTTGCTTGCTGTCAAAGGACAGCTTTCAGTAGGCAGTTCTACCCATGTGATGATGCCTCTTTCTTTTTTCATAACAAATGCAAGGAATGCGATTCCTGAGCTAGATAGCAGGACGTGGCATCATCTAATGAATCAGCATGAGCAAGGGCTCTCAGGAAAGAGAAGCTGGGAAGAGATATATGATTATGTAGTGCATCAATTGGATGATGGAGATTTTGGGATAACAATAACTGACAGTAAGGTTGAACATATCATCAATGAAGGGACGCATAAAGGTACATATATCTTCAATTATGCTATACCAGCTAGTCAAGGGATATTGTCTGATAATCCTATACAAGTATTGATAAAGAAATCAGATATAGAGCATTGGGCTGATGAGTCACTGAATGCAATATTAGGGAAGCAGAAAGCAGCTCCTTTTAGATATCTTGAGAGCCTGAATGAGAAGCTAGGTGATATCTTATCAAGGAATGGATTTCAGATTTCGTTTACTGATGCAGAAAGAAAGGCGCTGTTAGAATTGAAAGAGACGAAAACGTCGGTTTTTGCGGCATATTTCAATGCAGATGCATCAGGCAGGGTAGACATAACCGATAATTTCGAGTTCATAAGGCAGATGCTCACGACTTTGAAAGTCAGAGAATTGAAAGCAGCAGATCAGACAGATACAAGGACAAAGTTCTGGACAAAATATCAACCCTGGGTATTTAGGGAAGCATATGATGCAGCCTTGAGTCAGATTGTGAATAATGTGATGGCAAGCGAGAATGGCAGCATAGATTATCTATCCAGGCAGGCAAAGTATATGCCTAAGGAGCTAAGAGGCATGTTCCTCTCAGGTATCAAGAATCTAGAGAAAAATTATTCAGCTGCAGTGAAAGAGACTGAGGATCATAATAGGAAAGTGAAATTGGTCGGACTTGTTGATTCAGTCTTCCGTAGAGAGCTTTATGAGGCAATTTTGGGAGAATTTGAAGAAGCATGTTCCTTGATTTCAGGGACATATAATTTCAGCAAGCTTACTCAAGTGGCTGAGATATTCATAGAACTGAAAAGAGGAGCTGACAGGTCAGGAATAAGGCTTAAAGAGCTTACAGCATTGCTAGGCGGAAGAGGGTATCAGAACAAAGGAGAAGGCATCAGTTTCAGTCCAGTCCATGACTTATATACGAATTATCTCATAACAAGAGAGATAGGTGAGCCTTATAGGACTAATATCATCTGTAGTATCCTAGATTTGGTATATAGCACAAGGCTTCAGAACAAGAACGAGCCACGTAGGTTCATCGCAACAAAGATCAACGAAGTATGGTCAAAACTCAAAAACCCGACTATTCTAAGAGATAGGATTTCTCAGATAGAAGATGTATCAGGCTTATTTTGTTATATCCCACTTTTGCCATTTGTAGGTTATCGTAATGCAAGGCCAATAATTGATCTAGTGAGAGAGAATGTCGAAAGGACAGAATATACGCCTAATGAAAAGCTAGTCTTGTTTTATGCGATATCAAATGAGATTGCAAGAGGATATATGGAAGATATGAGACTAGGAGGGAATGCAACAAGGGAAGCTATTTCAGGAATAATATACGATTTCCCAAAAAAATTGGATTTCGAGAACATATGCAGACATCTTGGTCTTGATATTGAATCCTTATTCAGCAAAGAGAAGGAAATCAGTACAGAGGATATGCCGCATGAAGCTTCAGAAAGGACACATATAATAAGAGAAGCCATACCTCTTCCGATGTTTGATTTTGAACCGCTTAGTATACTTGATCCAGTGACGATATATGAACGGGCAGGTGGCGTTTTCACCATCCCTAGGGTGAATTCACATTCGTTTACAT
Source organism: Candidatus Woesearchaeota archaeon (assembly GCA_023701075.1). GTDB lineage: Archaea > Nanobdellota > Nanobdellia > Woesearchaeales > GW2011-AR15 > GW2011-AR15. The sequence goes on along the minus strand of JAMPXQ010000128.1, from coordinate 1,708 downwards.
ACCTGAGGACAGCTATGGACGGATCAAAGAAAAACCATAGGAGGACTCTTACAATCTATGATAGGGAAGCTGTGAATCTTATTCCGGATGTGTATTATGCAGTATACCCAGAAGGCTGTAATGTCGGCATCGCTCATCTAGGAATGGAAGAAGAGTCAAATGAGCTGTTCTTAGAACTAATGGGTGTGTTTGATTCACCAATGGTAATAGAATCCAATGCATTTCTCCCAAATGTCAGCGGCTATAACATCCACTCAACTAATTTCAATTATCCGTTGACAAGATTCTTCCTGGTGAATCTTAGAGGTGAAAATGGCAGGAGTTCAGCCCAGGTGGAAGTGGTGAATGCACTGCAGCCTAATCTTAGGAGTGCGGGACTGGCAGCATATCATGCAGAGTTCCAGAATGCTCTTCATCCATTGGTGAGCCATGTCCAAAATGTCCCGGAAAAAGCATGGTTCTACGTTCCTATGGCGCAGCTAAGGCCAGACATGTCAAGAATCTATATTCCCGGATAGATTTTCTTATCCTGCCTTATCTTATAGGTAATTTATCAGGTGAAATCCCGATTATCCTAAAGATCTCTTCTTCAAGTTCATAGAAAAGCCTCATCTCTCTTTTCCTTTTCTCGATATCTTTTGCAGGATATTTCACATTTACATAATCGAACCTTTCTTTTAGTGAGACGACATTATCATCGTTGCATCTCTTGTCAGCATAAGCGATTATCTTCTCCTCCCAGCTGTTCAGCCCATCAAGGATAATGTCTGCCCTATGCTGCCTGGCATAGAACCCCAGATCAGGAAAGCCCTTTTTTGTGAGTATCCTTTCAGTCTCAAAGCCATGGTCGATTGACTTGTCATTTATGCACATCCATTTGTCAAGGTCATGGAGGAGTGATGCCTTATCGACAATCTCTAGGTTGATTCTAATGCCCTTTTCTGTAAGCTTCTCTGCAAGGAAATTAGCGACTTCATTCACTTTCTTGACATGCGCCATGATATTGTCTGGCGTCTTCTGCTCCTTATACCAATTTATGCATTCCTCATGGCTTGGATATTTCATGGATAATGAGGGAAAAATCATGATTTATAAATTTTCTTAGTATGGATGAGAAAGATGATGCAAGTGACATTGATGTAAAAGGATTGCCGTAAAATATATTAACCACATGCTCTTGATTTTGATAAAAGGGTGGTAAACAATGTTAGTATGGATAGTTATTTTGGGTATATTTTTCGTGATGGGAGTGAAGATTGTAAGGCCTACAGAAGTAGGTGTCATCGAGACCTTGGGAAAGTATGGAAGGACAGCAGGCCAGGGATTCCATTGGGTCTTTCCGGTCTTGTCAAGGATGCATAAGGTAGATGTCACAGAGATAAGGGTAGACGTCCCGCCTCAGGAAGTCATCACAAAAGACAAATTGAATGCGACAGTCGACGCAGTCATATATTACAGGGTAAGGAATGCAAAGAAAGCTTTGTATAACGTACAGGATTATCATGGGAGCGTAGTATCCCTAGCAAGGACAACCTTAAGGGCAGTTGTCGGCAAATTGAACCTTTCAGAAGCGAATGAGAGGAGGGATCACATCAACGAATTTGTAGAGCGTGAGATGTCGACCCAGATTGAGAAAGAGCACGATGAGAAAGAAGGTTGGGGCATTGATATCTTAAGGGTAGAAATTCAAGAGATAACTCCAAGATCG